>QIGB01000002.1 GCA_003228815.1 Chlamydiota bacterium
AAATGGGTGCGTTTTCAACATGTCCTCCGATTTCGTTTTCTCAACGATTCCCCCCGGAAAATGGTACTTGTGGGTAACGATCAGGGCAATAGCAGGTCCTCGGATGCATAAGGGAGAAAACCGGCGACTCCCTGTAGTTAAATCCTGACGCTGAATGTGGGAAGGCCCAGTATATTCAGCTGTTCCAGTTATTTTCTTTGGCAAATTAAAACAATCTTGGATGTTTGCTTGAGGTCCAAAATGAACCTTAATTTCATCATCATTTACGAGGGGAACGCTCATCACTACACTCCTTATATTGATAAGTTTTTTTGAAGATACAGCGGTTTTTTAAAAAAAAAAGTAAATGTTCACTTATAGCCCAGCAGTTCCCGCTGAACATTTTTTCATAGAGGAGCCAAAAGCATGTATTCGTAAAATTTTCACCTGTTTTTCCTTGATTTGCTCTGCCCCATTGCTCAATGAGGTTTTCACTGATTTTTAACTGCCCTCATAGGGAGCTCCAGCGGGAATGGCTGCTTATAGCCTCAAAAACCTAGAGCCATAGCTATTGAAGGCAAAGATTGTTTACGATAGATGGCCAAAAGTGCATCTTCTAACGGATCTTCGTCTCTAAAAAAATTTCATTCGTTTAAGATGCTGATCCTAAGTTATTCCTCAGGACGCATCACCGGGAAGAAAAGAACATCACGAATGGAATGAACATCTGCAAAAAGCATGCAGAGACGATCGATTCCAATCCCAAAACCTCCTGTAGGAGGCATCCCCTGGCAGATGGCTTCGATGAATTCTTCATCCATCGGATTGGCTTCTTCATCTCCCCCACCTAGTTGCATAGCCTGTTGTTCCAAAAGTGTTCTTTGCAGGACAGGATCGTTCAATTCGGTATAGGCATTGCAGCATTCCATTCCGAGAATAAAACTCTCAAAGCGTTCCACAATCCCCTCTGCGCGGTCTTTTGGATCGCGATGGAGTTTGCAAAGAGGTGTCGTCTCGATGGGATGATCGGTGATGTGATGAGGTTGGATCAGATACTCTTCGGCAAATTCTTCAAAGAGCATCGAAATCAAAATCCCTCTCGGAGCATTGGCTAGTTCCTTTGGATCTACAGTGGGAGCAAGCCTCTCTTTCATCTCATCATCGCTTAGGTTTTCGACATCGATCTTCCCATAGTTTCGGATTGCTTCTTTCATCGTCATCCGAGTCCATGGAGTTTTGAGGTCGATCTCATGTAACTGGCCCTTTTTATCTTCTCGGTTGCCAATATTTGTGTTACCAAAAATATCCAGAGCCAATTTCTCATAGAGATTTTCCGTAAATGTCATGACATCATTGTAGTCCCAATAGGCCGCATAGGCTTCTAGCATGGTGAATTCGGGGTTATGGGTTCGATCGATTCCCTCATTGCGAAACACCTTGCCGATTTCATAAACCCGGTGCATCCCTCCAACAACGAGTTTTTTTAGTGAAATTTCGATTGCAATGCGACAAAACATATCTTGAGAAAGGGCATTGTGATGCGTAATAAAAGGCTTTGCCGTTGCTCCACCATAGATATTTTGTAAAGTAGGAGTTTCTACTTCCAGAAATCCATGACTCTCAAAGTATTTGCGGATGGAGGCAACGAGATGACTGCGCAAACGCAGTTGCTTTCCCACTTCGGGATGGATGATCAAATCGAGCCAACGTTTGCGATAGCGGGTTCCTTTATCAGCAATTCCTTTGTGTTTATCCGGCAAAGGAAGGAGTGTTTTGCAAAGCAAAGTTACTTCCTTGACAAAGAGAGTCAGTTCCCCTTTTTGCGTCCGAAAAAGATGTCCTTTGACTCCAATGATATCTCCGAGATCGAGTTTCTTTTCGATGAATTTGATCGGAGCCATCTGACCTTCTAGACCCACCACCTTCGAGTGCTCTTTGTTGAACAGCACTTGGATTTTACTCATTTCATCGAGAATGGTGGAAAAAATATTGGTTCCCATTGCACGAAAGAGAAGGATTCGTCCCGCCATTTGAGCGCTATCTGTCTTTCCCGCTGCGGCCTCGTCAAAGGTTCCTACTTCTTGCCCCTCATACTTTGAGATCAGATCATGTACACTATTCGTCGGCTCAAATTTCGGAGGATAGGGATCGATCCCCATCTCCTGAATCTCTTTTAATTTTGCAAGCCGCGTTTGATAGGCCTCATGTTTTTGGTATTCGGGTTTGGGGATCTCAATGGGGATGGTCCGATTTTCCAGTCGTGATTTTTCTTCCATTTCGGGATGATCCGCATCAAGTAAATAGATCTCGAATTCTCCCCCACAAAATTGGGCAAGCAGCGTCTGTAGCTCTTTTAGAGCCGCTGCCATTTCATGCAAAGAAGTATGCTCGAGGCCTTCTATCACAAGTGCTGCATTTTTGGTCTTTGGGGTAATTTTCGTCTTATCACACTCGCGCCAGTTCCACGCCTTGCAAGTGACTTCCACATCATCGCGATAGATCACCTCGCCAGGTTTGGCGATTTCTTTTTCTCCACTGCCTATTGCAACAAAAGACTCGTCTCCCTTCGCAAGGGTAAGACAGACCTGTCCCTCGACCTGATCGAGATCATCCGCTCCTGCGGGCAATGTGTACTTCAAAGAAATGTGGTTATAGAGATTGACGATCGGGCTGATATCGGGAAGCTCTTTTCCTTTCACTGCCCTTCGGAGCAATGCTTCTGCGGAGCAGCGAGTGGAAGAAGGCTTATAGCCAAATGAGCGGAAAGCCTCACGCCAATCGATGAGTTTTCCCACCTCACCCAGCTCGGCCTGTGCATACCGATTTTTTGCATCTAGCTCGCTCTTGCGCAGGACTTGCAGAGCTTCATCCCCATTTCCTTCATTGTTGATATGGCGAGCAATCAGTACTCCGATCTTTAGATGGGGATACCGCTGCCAAATCTCTGGATCAATTTTTATAGCCATTACAATTTCCATGTTGTTTATCTTATCATGATACCGAAAAAAGAGCTTTTTCCTTAAGATAATTCCTTTTGGGAAAATTCTACAGGACCTCCTAGCCAAAAAGTATGATTTAAGCGAAAAATCTTTAATTCTCCTCCAAGTACGCGAATCGTGATCTTTGATTCAGATGACACATATTCTTTGGCTATTGCAACTGTTGTACAAGACAAACTGCCTGTTCCGCAAGAGCCGGTGACTTTATATACACCTCTTTCAAAAGTGAGCACTTTCAATGTTTCTGCATTTACATGCTGAAGACAATTTACATTCACACCCTTGGGAAATTTTCTCTTCCATCTGCGGTTAATTTCATGACCTAATGCGGTTAATAGATCAGCATCAAAAAAATCCGTGGTCACTAAATGTGGTTCAATACAATCAACAAATTTCAGATTGTAACTTTCATTTTGAAAATGAAAAATAAAATCTTCCGCATGCAAAATGGGTTTTCCCATTTCAAAAAAGCACTCGTCTTGTTGATAAATGAAGCCATGGTTCCCTTGTCGAGATACGAGAAAAAAGTTTTTTTCCGTTGCATAATTCTCATAAAGAAACACACCAGCAGCACGGGCACCATTTCCACAAAAATCCGCCTCTGTTCCATCGGGCTCAAGAACGTGCATTTTAATCTTGATGCTTTGGTCATCTTCTTCTATCTTTCGAAGGACGAGAGCATCATCGACATCAATAGTAGGAAGAAATTCCCATATTGCTTGCCTGATTGCTTTCCACTCTTCCAAATCGAATGAATGGGACAAGCAATCAAAAACGAGAAATTTATTTCCACAAGCATCTGCAAAAATATAATGAATCTCATAATTACTGAGTAATAGAGATGATAGTTGTTCCTGTTTTTTCGTCATAAGTAAATTCTCCTTTAAATATTCGATTTATTACTGAAAAATATTCACTGCTTTGTGAATACAATTCTGCGTAAAATTTGGGGTAAAGTGTTTTTAATGCGATTTTGCGAGTTTTTTCGAGTGAAATTCTGCTACTTGAGAGTCCCTCTTGCACACGAGTTGAGAGAAAATAATTTCCTGGATGTAGAATATGATCATCCAAGACGCGAACAGAATAACCCATTTTGAAGAAATTCATAATGATTTCGCATAACTGGCAAAGCTGCCCTCTTCCCTCAGGGGTTTCTTGAAAATGTTGGCGTAATTCAGGGGAGATTTTTTGCAGGATATCGTGTTTTAACAGCCCCTCTCGTAAGATGTAATGAATGTGATTTTCTCGTACAAGCCGATGAAAAGTTCTCATCTGTTTCGGTTTTGGCGGATGCTCCGTCTGTAAAAACTGAGCCATTGCCAGCTCACATTGTTCAATCTCTTCACGATTCTCATACCGTTTCTTTGCATCTTTGATATCTAAGACAAAAAGATTGACTTGCTGGGATGTAGTTGAGAGAAGATCTAATTGATTTGCTAAATCACTATTTATTTCTCTAGTTATTAAATTTTCTATAAATCTATTTGTTTGATTTATTCCATTGATTGGTTCAACATCGCAACAATAAAGCAGGTTCCCGCTTTCAATTTCGCTCACGTACTGAGCAAAAGGACTATCCTTTTCTACCTCAGATAAAGGTACTGCTTGAAAAGTAACTGCATCATCTCCAACACAAATCTTACCTGAAAAAGTATGATTAGCATTTTGTTGCAAATGAACGCTTGAAGTAATAGTTCCCATATAATTTTCCCTCCTTTTTTTATGGTTTTAAATAATGGGAAATAATTTGGATTTCAAAAAATCCAAATAAATTTCAGCAAAATTTTATTTCTGAAAATCAATCCAGAAAATAAATGTCAAAAAAATATCTAATTTTATTTAAAAAGAAATCGACAAGACAGCTTTTAAAAAAAATGTTAAAAAAAATAAAGTGAGAGTTACTTTCGTTTAGAAGTAACGGGAGACTTTCGTTTCAAAGACTTGAAAGAAAAAAGAGAAGGATTACTAAAACTTGTTAAACAATAACTGATTACCCACGCGGGCCTAAAATCTAAAATATTCATAATTTTCTCCTAAGTTTTTTGTCTGATAGATATCACTATCAGTTAATATAAGATTATAATACATGTTTCAATATTTCTTCAATATTTTTGAAAGAAGTTGTTAACTAATTTCGCAAGCCACTGTGGTTCAGATGATTAAATACAACAAGATAGTTCATAGGATAATTCTTTTGGAAAAAAGAGGAATTTCTTACTCTGGAGGCATGATCAAAGAAATTATTGATTTGACCCAAACGTTACATTCAAACATCCCAACATGGAGTGGAACATGTGGTTTTGAATCTTCCATTCTCAGCGACTATGATCCTGCCCGCGTCCATTCTTTCACCTTTCATCTCTCCTCGGCTGGAACACATATGGATGCTCCTTCTCATTTCTGCAAGGATGGGCTCCATATCGATAAGATTCCCTTAGAAAAGTTGATTGTCCCCCTATGTGTCATCGAGGTGACTCAAGAAGCCGACGCCGATTTCTTTCTCACCCCCGACCACATCCTACACTACGAAAAAATGTGTGGGAAAATCCCCCCCGCAAGTTTCGTTGCCTTGCACACGGGATGGGACCAATATTGGTCAAATCCAGAAAAGTATCGGAATGCAGATGATGAAGAGGTTTTGCACTGCCCTGGAATTTCTCTCGAAGCTTGCCATCTCCTTTTGGAAAGAAATGTAGCAGGAATTGGGATTGACGCGCTCAACCCCGATGGATCGGATCCAGAATATCCTTTTCATCATGCTTTTCTCGGAGCGGGAAAATACATCGTCGAGAATTTGACAAACCTCGACAAACTCCCTCCTATAGGGGCCTACATCGCCCTTCTTCCTATTAAAATTGGAGATGCCTCAGAAGCACCCATCAGAGCCGTTGCACTAATTTTTTAATTGAGATTCTAGACAGCTTTGGCTATGTTTTTTGTTTCTTGAAGTAGCGATCCATTGAGCCAACCTACCCAATACTGCCCCAAGTGTCCTAAGGAATCTTTAGCTCCGTGATGGAACCATTTGGTGACCCCTCCAAGCAAAAGCATGGCATCAACGAAAGAATAGAAATTTTGCATTTCCTCATCTGGAATTGTCCCTTTCGCTTCTGCATATCCTTTGCGGAAAGCAGATTGAAGCTGCTGATATTCTGCATTAGAGAGTTTCTCGTCTTTCAATAGATACCACAAGCGATTGATCACCTGCATGTAATCGAAAAATGGTGTTCCCCGAGGCTCGCCTTTGCTATCTACTGCAAAAGCCCCCCACCAAGAATCGAGAAGATGAAATTCTTTATCTTCTCCATAGACGAAATTTCCAAAACTACAGTCTGCATGAATATAACTTCTCGGGGCTGGTGCTTGCATCAATTCTCTGTTTTGTCCAACATATTCTCGGATGGCACTCATAAATTGGTCTTTGTCATCTATTCCATAATATTCATCCACTTCTGCATTCGCTGCTTTTAGCTGCTCAAGAGCATCATCAATGATCTCTAAGAAATGTTGTTGTGTGTAAGAATCGGTTGCAGCAGGTGGAGAATGATCTGTTGTATGGAATGCAGCAAAGGACTTTCCAAAGGAAATGAATAATTCATCTAATCGTTGCAATTGCGCCTCTCTATCTGTAGAGCCCAATTTTTCTGCAAATAATTTGTCCATATGTTGTTGTAATGTTTCTCCAGGGATCATTTCTTCTACTAGAACACAATTAGTTTCTGTTTCATCTACTAACTTCGCTACACCCAAAATTGATGGACAACGCAAAGAATGCTTCTGATAAGCATCATAGGAAAAAACTTCATCCAAAAATTCATAAGAACGGTCTTCAGGGAATACTTTCAGTAGACCTAAAATGTTATCGGTTTTTGTATCCTTTACCTGGTAGAGTTTACTTCCACTGTGTCCAGAAAAGGGGAATATTTCAACAGCACATTGATGACCCTTGAAATGATCACAAGCGATTTGATGAATCCCTCCTTCTTTTTCAGAATATGCGGGAAGCCTTTTTTCAAAATTATGTTCGGCCATTAGCCATTTATAAGTTGCACTTTGGGCCACTTCGGTCCGTTCGACTTGGCCTCTGACAGTTGCAACGTGTTGTGTTATTTCTCCTACTGCTGACATAAATCCCCCAATTAAAAATACAATTATAACAAATATCTAAATAAAATTCAAATAAAATCTTTAACTTAATTTCATTATGTGAAAAGGAAGCGTAAACCCGCATCAGTGAGGTAGATAAGGTTATTTTCGCTTTTCTTGATGAATCCAATCTTGGTGAGTATTTGGACGGAGTGGTTGGTGCTCTTGGTATGCTCTCCGATGGCCCGGCCCACTTCGTAGCGATCGACCTCTCCCTCGGGATCCCCTTTGGCTTTGGCAAACTCATAGAGCTTTTGCAAGAAACGCTCTTCTTTGCTTGTCTTTCTCTCACTCATTTTTTCTTTAGCCGGGGTCCACTGGGGGTGTCTTCAATGAGATAGCCGCTACCGGTAATGAGATCGCGCTGCTTATCAGCCTCGGCCCAATTTTTCTCTTTGCGCGCTTCTTCTCTTTTTCTTAAAGCCTCGAGAAGGTCTTTGGGGATGTCAAGATCTGGTTTTTCAAAGGGAATGAACCCGAGAACTACATCGATTTCATGTAAGAAGCTCAGCACTTTTTCAGTGCCTCTTTTTCCAAGCTGATCTTCATCACAGAGGTGATTGATTTTTCGGACCATCTCAAACAGCGCTGCGAGCGCCGCAGAAATATTGAGATCATCAGCAAGGGCTTCCTTAAAATTTTCACGGGTCTTATTGATGATGGAATCTACATCTCCTTCTTTTCCGGTTTCGATTTTTTGCAAGCGCAAGACAAAATCACTCAGTCTCTCTAGAGAAGAGCGGGCTGCGTCAAGCCCTTCCATTGTGAAATTGAGCTGCATGCGATAATGGGCTGTGAGAAGAAGATAGCGAACTTCTGGACCTGTATATCCTTTTTCAAGAAGATCTCGCAGTGTATAGAAGTTTCCAAGGCTTTTCGACATCTTCTTGTGATCGACAAGAAGGTGTTCAGAGTGGAGCCAATGCTTGACAAAGGGTTTTCCCGAAAAGGCTTCAGACTGGGCGATCTCATTTTCATGATGAGGAAATATATTATCGACTCCTCCAACGTGAATGTCGATTGTTTTTCCAAGAAGACTCATCGCCATTGCCGAGCACTCGATATGCCAGCCAGGGCGCCCTTTCCCAAAGGGACTCTCCCAAAAGATTTCCCCATCGCGTTTGGGGTCATAGGCCTTCCAGAGGACAAAATCGGCGACATTTTCTTTTTCGTACTCATCTGTTCCCACTCGCTCCGAGGCTCCCGTTTTGAGGTCCTCTAGATTCAGATGGGAGAGGCGCCCGTACGATGGAAAATCTTTGATGGAAAAATAAATGCTCTCATCCCCTCCACGATAGGCCACATCTTTTTTGATGAGGGCCTCAATGATTTCGATCATTTGGGGAATGTAGTCGGTGGCAGCGGGATAATGTTCGGCTTTTTCGATCTCAAGTGTCTCTAAATCTTCGAAAAAGGCCTTTTCATATGGCTCTGTATATTCTTTGAGTTTTTTATTTTCGTGGATGGCCCCTTTAAGAATTTTGTCTTCGACATCGGTGATGTTCATCACTTGTGTGACTTCAAATCCAAAATACTTCAGTGTGCGACGCAGGAGATCTTCAAAAACGTAGGTCCGGAAATTCCCTATATGGGCAAAGTTGTACACGGTTGGGCCGCAAGTGTACATTCGGATTTTTTTGTCTTCAAGAGGAACAATCTCTTCTTGTTGTCTGGTTTCTGTATTGTAGAGCTTGAGTTTCATATCATTTCGTCTAACATTCGGAAATGGATCTTGCCTGTGCCTGTCAATGGGATTTCCTCTAGTTTGCGGATCTCAGCAATTTTGACGAGACCCCCATGACCTGTTTCCTTGAGTGCGCGGTTCATTTCTTCTCGATCGAAATCAAAAGTGGCAAATACCACAATTTGGGGTTTTTCGCTTTCAAAGCCATATGAGGTCACTGCAAGAATCGGGCCATTGATTTGTGTTGGGCCCCATCCTTTTTCTTTGGAAATTTTGATCAGATCTTCTTCAAGCCCCCCGAGGCTGATCATTTCTGCCCCAATTTTGAGGAAGCGCGTGAGCCTGCCGGTGATGATGAGATTTCCTTTTTCATCGAGATAGCCCCGGTCCCCTGAGCGATACCATTTTTTGCCTTCGATTTCGATAAAGGGATTTTTTTTCACCCCCAAATATCCCTCAAAAACATTGGGGCCTTGAATGCAAACTTCCCCTTCCACGGAAGTGGAAAGGACATTTTCTTTTTCCGGATCAATCACGCAAAGCTCTACACCGGGCAACGGTCTTCCCACTCCAACTGCTGGCTCATTTTCTCTTTGCAAAGTCACGACGGGACTGCATTCTGAAATGCCGTAGCCCTCGAGGAAGGTCTTCTTCTTGGCCCGCAAGGTATCATACAATTCTTGCGGGGCTTTTTCTGCGCCAGAAACAATCAAGTGGAGTGTTTTGAGTTGCTCAGCACTTGCTACACGGAGCATCGCCTGAATAAAACTGGGAGCACAAAAAAAGATGGACGCTCCCCAATGTTCAATATCATTGGCAAGCCCTCGACTATCCGTTGGATCTGGAGCATAGCAAACACGAATGCCTGCAAGAAGGGGCACAAGTCCGGTCATGGAAAATCCAAATGAATGAAAGGGAGGGAGAACTCCATATAAGCTATTTTGAGGATCAAACTGCATACACGAAAGAGCAGCTCTTTGATTGCTGAGTAAATTCCGATGAGTCAGTGGGACTCCCTTGGGAAGGGTCTCTGTTCCGCTGGTAAAAATAATGACCGCGTGGTCTTCTTCTTTTGCTTCTCGAGGAAGTTTTTTCAAAAGGTTTTTCGGCTTTTTGAAATTCAAAAACAACCCTTTGAGTTTATTTTTCAGGGAAATGTTCTCTCGCACTTTTTCCAAAAGGAGTAAAAGGTCATCGACTTGGCCTAAATCACATTGATCGAGCCGACTCAAAAACCGGTAGGAGCTTAAAACGACTTTCAATGAGCACACTTCAGCCGCATGCTCAAGATTGCGAAAACCGGTGGTCCAATTGAGCATAACGGGGGTTTTTCCTGCAAAAAGCGTTGCTAAAATGGTCAAATAAACAGCCACAGAAGAGGGCAACAAAATGCCGATATTCTCGCCCGGCATTTCCCGTATCTCAAGAGACAGAACAAGTGCTGCCCGTTTGAGTTTGGAATAGCTCAAAACACCTGAAAGGGCATCTGCACAGGCAATGGCATCGCCCATCCGATCACAGGATTGCAAAAACACTTCTTGGATCGTCTTCCCTTCGGGGATCAAGACCTCAGGGCGATAATATTCTTTCGGCCATCTCGATTTTTTCGCATATGGCAGAGGCTCTTCTGTTTCTTTTTTTACTCCTGCAGCTGCTTGCATGACATCACTCACCGTTTGCAACTGTCCTGGAGCAAGTCCTGTCACTCTAAATCGCTCCTCTAAAAAAACTCTGATTTGAGAAATATCGAGTGAATCGAGCCCCAAATCATTGGAAAGATGCAGATCTGTGTAAGAGTCGGTGACGCTCTGTTTCGTCAGCTTCGAAAGATAGCCGAGGATTAGTACTTTTACATCTTCAGAGACGACCACCTCTGCTTCTTTCTTTTCCTCTTTAGCCGTAATTTTTGGGACTACTCTTCTCCACATCGAAAAGGAGATGAGCTGCAAAGACTCCGGTTCATCTTTGTTGTACCACCTTTCCAACCACTCATTGATTTCCATCTTTTGCCCTTGGCGAGGAAAATCTTGGCTAGGAAATTCAAGTTCGACTGTCACTCTTCTTCTCGGAGTAAAAAGGAGCAAATTTTTCAAAACAGTAAAAGCTCCATGCCATGCTACTTTCCCAAAATCGGGAGTAAAACCGGTGATTGCTCTGGAAAAGGAACTTCCCCATAGTCCAGAAGTACGCACAAGAACAAGATTCAAATTGGGATTGACTTCAAGCAGCTGATGAACAAGTGAGGCACCACCCACACGCTCATCTGGAGTGGACTTCAATTTTCCGGAAGGGTAGATCAAGAAATTTTGGTTTTCGGTCACTCCCTTTAGAATTTTCTCTTTGAGTTTTTCAACTTGTCTCCTTTTCCACTCATTAGTCACATCCATTGTGGGAAGAGGGAGAGGATTTAAAATCAGGTCAATAAAGAAGCGAAGACCCTTTTGGTAGTAAAAATGTTCCACAATGAGTGGTCTTGGGCGAAATTTCCCCCAAAGAACCGAGATCAAAATCACCGGGTCGATTTCGGCCGGATGATTGGGCAAAAAGAGCAATCCTTGCATTTTTGATCTGCTGATTTCTGAAAGTCCTTTCACCTCAATGCGATAACGCAAGGAAAGGGCCGCCTTGAGGAAATAATAGAGAAAATACTGCAAAGCCACTTTGAAAAAACGCATGTAATCCATCATAACCTGGATTTGACTTTATATCTACTGCGGGATAAGTAAAAACTTTATGGCCGATGCAGAAAAAAAACCAACTACTCTTTCTGCTTTCATCGCACAGACAGCAAAAGTCTTACGTGATGCGGCCGATTCATCTCTGAAAAAAAAGAGAGAATTCACAAAAGAAAACGGTCTTAGCTCCGGCAATAAAATTGGGCAAATCGCCTCCTTATTACGTTCTCAGGCAAAAAAAAGAAGACCCCGCAAAAAGAAGAAACGTTAACTTTTCATTAACTGAATTTTTTGTTTGTATAAAAATCATGTGATATTGATGATCAAGATTATCGAACTTCCAACAAGGAGATGAGATATGGTAGATAGAGTTATTGGCCCAAAAGGGCCTGGATTCCCTCCAAGCGGCGAAGCGCCTAAGAAAATTTCAAGTGTATTAGCCCATAACGTTGGTCAGACAGATCATGTTGCAAAAGGGGCAGTTCTTTTTTACGGTTTTTCAGACTTAGAAGGGCGAGTCACTCCCGGCCCTGCAGATAAAACAGATGCAGAAGCGGTTTCAGCAGCAAATATGCTGCAATGGCGCGGTTGGTAGCAAAACATGAAAAAAACCCGCCCTGAGGCGGGTTTTTGAATGCAGTTTTATCCGAAAAACTTGAGTGCTTTCAAACTTCTTTGGATAATGATCAATTTGAGGAGATCCCCTGCAATAAAGGGATAGAAACCAAACTTCAGCGCATTTTCCCCTCCAACTAAAAGGGCGAGCTGGGGTAAGCCAAAGATGTAGATGAGCGCATTTCCAAAGAGGAGAAGGGCAAAAATTTTGACAGGGGTTTTCTCTTCCAGCTTTTCGACTATCGTTCCCACTGCATAAGTAGCGATGAGAAATCCAATGATATAACCACCTGTAGGCCCCATCATATAGGCCAGTCCACATCCCCCATTGGAAAAGACCGGAAGCCCCATGGCCCCTTGGGCAACATAAAGCGCCGTGGCATAGGCTCCTCTTTTACCAAGGAAGACTGCAAAGAAAAGAACGAGCTGCGCAGTAAAGCAAATTGGAATAGGGGTAAAAGGAAGGCGTATCGAGATCCATGCCGCCATCGCTAGAATCATACTCACGCCGATGACAATAAAAAGATCTCTAAAACGATTTTGACTTAGGGTTTGTGTTATTTCCATAAGGGACACCTCCTTTCACCTTATTACTACCGCAATTGTAAACTTTCTTCTGATAAAATACGAGTCCAATCAAAACAGGGCGATGCAAAATCCGGCTCAGCATGAGTTGCCCACCCAGGGATGGAAGAGATGAGAGTCCTCCCTTGCTCTTTCAGTGCAAGAAATTTTTCATGATCCCGTGTGATTTTCTGATCTTTTGAAAATTTCCGATGGATGTCGATGTCTTGTCTCAATGTTTTAACTCGCATTGCATAGGTATTTGTGGTGGAAGGAGTGGTTCTCCAGTGGCAAGTCGATGTATGGAAAAGGCGAGACTCTAAATTCGCATACATCTCATGAAAGTATTTGTCTCGATGATCAAATAGGGTCACATAGTTTGCCTCTCTTATAGAAAATCCTTCGAGAAGAACATCCACCCACCCCTCTTTGTGAAGGTAATCATCTTCAAGAAAATAGAGAATGGTGTCGTCTGAAAACTGACGATCCATCACATGATCCAAAAGGGCCAAAAAGGACTTAGCTTCTTCTCCAGCATCGATCTCAATCACAGGGAATTTCGTCTGCTTTTGTACGAAATGGGCCTTAGATTTTGCAAAATGGTTATCGAGCAAGAACGTACAGCCCACTCGATCAAAATCGGCGGTCTGCATCAAGTTTTTAAAACACTTTTCATGGCTAAAACCTTCAAAACGTCCTTTGTGTGCACTTGCATTGGAGTAATAGCAATAGCGGACAAACACTTCGATTTTCACGCCTGCTTGTCCTCTATTTTTCAAAAAGGGAAACTTCAATGTTGGATCAACTCCTGAACTCTTAGGCAATTCTTTTTGGCTTCTTCAAAGGTGAGCTGGCCTGTAGCCTCTTCAAAGGAAAGCCATTTTCCATCGCGGATTTCTTCCGGCTGCAGGAGGAGGGCTCCCGAGACAATCGCAGGGAAATAACAGACTTTCTTTTGGACTTTTTTTTCCTTACGAAAAAAGGAGTATTCTTCGACAATCGGCTCCTGTAGCAAGAGTTTCTCCACAATCAACCCCGTCTCTTCTTTGAGCTCTCTTTTCGCGCTCTCGAGAGGTTTTTCGCCCGAGGCTCCTTTCCCTTTGGGAAAGCCCCAATGATTGCCTTGTTTGTGGAGAATGACAAACACTTTCCACTCATCATCAATGTGTCTGAGAGGGATTACGCCAAAGGATTCTTCATTCACATACTCCATAGAATCATCATGGCGTATAAGGAGCAAAAAGTAAAGAGGAGTTGTGTCCACCAAATCCAAAAGAATTGGAAAGAGCAACATCAATTTTGTGATCTTCTGCCTCGCGCACGATGTCAAGATCGCCTATGACTTCTTCTGGATCATCAAGATTGATAGTGGGATGGATCTTCCCCTTTTGAATGGCTAGGATCGTTGCAATCGCTTCGATTCCTGCTGCAGCACCAAGACAATGGCCTACCATCGATTTTGTTCCATTGATTTTGATGCTTTGCGCGTGTTCTTGAAACGCCGTTTTGATTGCAATGGCTTCTGCGACATCTCCTACAAGCGTAGAAGTAGCATGGGCATTGATATAATTTACCCGCTCTTTTTGCACACCCGCATCTTTGAGGGCATTTTCAATGGAAAGGAGCACTCCCGCTCCCTCTTTATGAGGATTGGTCATGTGATAGGCATCACAGGAAATCGCTCCGCCGAGATACTCTGCCAAAATGGGTGCACCACGAGCAAGAGCGTGCTCTAAACTTTCTAAAACCAAAACTCCGGCCCCTTCTCCCATCACAAATCCATCGCGATTTTTGTCCCAAGGACGAGAGGCTTTTTCTGGATCTTCATTGCGCGTTGAGAGGGCTTTGATCGCAACAAATCCTGAAAGCCCTAGTGGATTGATGGCCGATTCTGCTCCTCCACAGACCATCAGATCTGCTTGTCCATTGCGGATGTGCCCTGCTGCTGCATGTATCGCAAAATTTGCTGTCGCACAGGCTGTTGAAACCGAATAGTTGGGTCCCATAAAACCTGTATCGATGGCGAGGAGGGCTCCTCCCATGTTTGTGATGATGTAGGGAATAAAGAAAGGAGTGAGACGTTTGTGGCCTTTTTCGAGGATTGTCTGCGTTCCATTAAAGAGGGCATTCATTCCTCCCATGCCAGTGCCAATGAGAATGCCACATTTGGTCTTGTCGAGTTTTTCTAAAGCGTCACCTGAAAGTCCAGCATGCTTTAGAGCTCGTTTTCCCGCTACCATGGTAAAGCGAATAAAGGGATCGACCCGCCTCGCCTGTTTTTTGTCCATGAAGTCGCCCACGACAAAATCTTGGGCAGATCCCGCAAATCTGGTGGGGTAGTCCTCGACAGGAAATTGCTTAATGGGTGTAATTCCACTTTTTCCTTCGAGTAAACACTGGTAGAACTTGTCTAGATCACTTCCAAAACAAGAAATAAGCCCCATTCCGGTGATGACGATACGCTTCTTTTTCTCCATAAGTATTCTATTATAGAGGAAAATCGAGAAATTTGCAATGGAACTCGCACCAATGAGTTGTAGAATTTTTTAGAACTTATTCGTGAAGTTTTAATTTTAAATCAACGATTTTTCCATCACGAAAAATTTCTTCAAGGCGATATTTGTCTCGAAAACCAGGCATGAAAATATGGATCATATAATCGAGATAATCGAGGACAATCCAATCTCCGGTCTGCAGCCCTTCTACATAGAGAGGCTTTTCACCCTGCTTTTCGAGGACATCCATCACCTCACGGGCGATGGCAATCACATGACGATCGACATTGCCTTCAGCAATGAGGACATAATCGGTCAAACTCGAGACCCCTTTGACATCGAGGGCGAGGATATTGATCCCCTTCTTATCAAAAATTGCTTGAGCTGCTGTATCCAGTTTTTGACGCGAATTTTCCGGCATAAAAAGTTAATATAACCCGTGCTTGTGAATGTAGTCGAGAACTTTAGCAGGAATCCATTGTCTACAATATTTTTTTTGATGCAAAAGCTCTCTTAATTCTGACGAGCTGATGTCCATAGAGGGAATTGGTGTCTGCCCCTTGTCAATTTTTTCTTGAATTGCACTAGGGAGCTGAGGTGTAAGGGCTTTGGGGCGTCCCCCTACAAGCGGTGGAGCCATTTCAAGCAGTCGTTCCACATCCTTCCAGTTAGGAAGTCCAGGGAGAATATCCTCTCCAAGAATCAAATAAAACTGGATGCCTGGCATCTGTTTTTGCAGCTGCTCAATCGTATCGATGGTGTACGAAGGTCCCTCTCTTTCCAGCTCGATCTCAATCACCGTAAATTCTGGAATTTCTTCGATGGCAATTTCTACCATTTCTTTCCGAGCCTTTTTGGGAGCAGCAGGAGGATTCCCCCCCTTTTCCGGAGAAAAATTTGCGGGAGAAAAAAACACCTGATCGAGCTGATGTTTTTCTAAGATATGGAGCGCAAGATTGAGATGGCCAAAGTGGATGGGATCAAATGTCCCTCCAAAAAAGCCTATCTTAAGGCTCTCATTCACTAAATGATTCTCCACTGGTTTTTGAGAGAGATGGCGCGCAACTTTTTATCCGGGTTGACTGCAATGGGGTTGCCTGCTGTTTCTAAAAATTCCAAATCGAGCACACTGTCTGAATACGTCGTGACCTCTTCAAGGAAAACTCCCATTTTTTTTGCCATATTGCGAATGAGCTGTGCTTTGTCTTTTCCTTCTAGAATCCTCTTGATCTTTTGAAAGCAATTGTTTTCATCTACAAGATATTCTGTGGCATGAAAAGAATTGACTCCAAGGATTCTTGCAAAGCGCTCGACAAGGAAACTCGGAGCATTCGAGAGAATCATTGTATAATGCCCCTTGCGCTGCGCTCTTCTCAGTCGCATGACTGCGGGCAAATAGAGAGATTCTGCGAGATATTCATGTGCAAACTTGTCGACATACTTTTCAAGCAATTCCAAAGGCTTCCCACGCAAGATCTTATTAAATACATTGTGATGCAGCTCTACAAGAGTCATCCCCAAAAAACGATGCCTGACTGAATAGAATGCCGATTGTAGAACAATAGAAAAGGGCAAGGCCCCTTGGCGATACAAATACAGACAGAAGCTGACACTGCTATTACCCTGAACCAGGGTGCGATCTAAATCAAAAGCAGAAATTTCCACAATGTTATTCCTCTAGGTCGAAGAGTTTTTCCTCAATTTCTTCGATCATGGTTTCAATGGCATCAAGCCGAAGTTTTTCTTCCCCATTGAGTTCTTGAATCAACATCGACTCTTCCAAACTCAAAGCAGATCCTCCCAAAGCCTTCCGGTGGGCCTCAAGATTCTCTTTCACCTTTCTCCTTGCTTTATGGCGCTCATCCAAGAGGGCATGCAAAGAAGAAGAGAGGTCTTCAGGGTTTTCTGTTAGCAGACTCTGCCACTTTTTCTCTTGCACATGATCAGCAATCGTATCGAGCCGATTTTCGAGCATTGCCATCTCAATGCCTTTTGCAGACAGGGTCTTTTTTTCTTTTACGAGAGCTTCCCATTTTTCTACAAGGGCATCCAAAGAAAGAGCTTCTGCTTGATTGAATACTTCTAGCCCAAGTTCTAGCAATTGCTGCAGAGTTTCTTTTTGTCTTTCTTGCTCTAAAACAGCAGCTTTTTTTTGCTCTTCTTTCTGCTTCTGCTCTTTTTCCTCTAAGGGCCTCTTCAATTCCATGAGACGCATCTTCAACCTTTTCACATCTTCACGTCCCAATTCCAGCTCCCTCATCTCTTTGAAAAGAGCATCGATTTTTTCCTCAGCTTGAGCAAGCGTAAGCAAAGATACTTCCTCTTCCAAAGCAATAATTTTTGGCTCAATTTTTTCGTAATTCTCTCGATAAACTCCCCTTTTCTCAGCTCTTTTCTGATGCTCCTCTTTTTCCATTTCCTTAATTTGGTCCCAGCATTCAGAAAGCTTTTGCCTCATTTCACTAAAAGCAGGAGTCGTTAGAGATAAAACCTTGGCAAAGTTCTGCAGAGCTTTGATCTCTTCTTTCCAAGCAAAAAAAGGTGGGGTCATCTGTTTTTCCGCAAAACTTGCTATATCGCCGCAGAAAAGACTTGAGACCTCTTGAATCAACTCCTTTCTGCGAGGAAAGATCTGATCACCCAATTTACTCAGTCTCTCAAAGAGACGGTTCTTCTGTTTGATGCGCAAACTAACATGAATCAATTCCTTTCGGAGTGCATTGAGCCTTCCTGCAAAAGTATTGAAAAGATCTAGCTCACATTGGATCTCTCGGTACTTTTGGCCATTTGCCTCACATTCTTTGGGTACTTCAATCTGTTCGATTTCTTGAAAGAGAGATTCCTTTCTTTCAAGATCCTTTTCAATGGCCTCGATCGCCAATTCAATTTGCTCATGAGCAAAGGAAGATTGCTCATCAAGGACCTCTTTTAACTTCCGAATCTCATCAGAAAGCTCGATATATTCGGTCCAAAAAACCGTTCTCGAACGAGGGGTAATTTTTTCTTTAAAAAAATTTAGACACAGCCGCTTTGCCTGCCAGAAATCCCGAAAAGCAGGAGTTTTTTCTTTAGAAAGGGCCTCTTTCATAAAACCGAGGCAAAGGCGAATCTTTTCCTCAATTTTATTCTTACCTTCCAGTTCTAGGAGAAATTGATCATATGGTTGAATTTCAGTTTCTTGCATGTAAAAGCCCTATACACAGATTTTATTTTTTGAAAAAGGATCCCCAAAAAACAAAAAATCCTTGAGACTTTTATTTTAACCCCATAAAGGGAAAAACTCAAGCGGATATCTCTCAGAGAAATTTACAGCGAAAATGCCTCTTAAGGAAAAAAGAGGTAAAAAAAATTTATTCTAAGCCCCAATAAGAAGCGATTTCAGCCTCAGAGGGGTTCAAGATTTTCAGTAGAACTTCTCTTGGGGTTTCTAGGACATATGTAGAAGTTTCTAGGACATATCTGATGCAGAGCTTGCGATCGCTGTCATAGAGTGTGCCAGGTGTCTTGCCTTCAATTTTGATGAAGAATTTCATTGCCTTATATTTTTCTCTAGAATATAAAGAATGACGATCATTCAGTTGCACGGGTGTTTCTCCTTCTTCATTCCTTAGGCGCAAATATTTTGTATGGACCTTGAATAGCTCCCGGATGTTATTATTATCGTAAATATCCAACGCTACGTCTAAAGGAGTTACGGAATGATCCCAGGGATAAACCCAGGGATATTCCCGGCTGGAACGAAGCGAAGCAGCACCATAGCATGAATTACTCAAGGAGAGAGAGACTCCCATTTTCAAGAGCTTTTCTACACCAGAAAAATTACCATTTTCAACAAAAGAATGCAGTGGTGTCCGCCCTTTGTTATCCCGTTGACTGTTGAAGAATTCCCTAAAAAGAATGTTAGAAAGATTAAATGGTGGTAATGCTGGATTTTTCTCTCTTAATTGTTTCTCTCTTAGAGTGTATGGAAAAGTTATCTTCTTAATAAAGAGATCGATAATTTTAGAGCAGGAATCATTATTTCTAACCACATGAAAAGGTGTTTGTCCTTTATCATTTTTTGCTCTGATATTAGCTCCACTTGCAAGAAGAGTTTCAGTGGCAGCTACATGACCATATATTGCAGCATCATGAAGAGGAGTGCCCCCCCAGTTACTACCACTCGCTTCAATATCGGCCCCTCTGTCAAGAAGGAAGTTAATGAGTTTATTGTCATTATTTTCTACAGCAAGGTGAAGAGGCATTACCCCAAACATAGCACTTGCATTGATATCCGCACCCCTGTCAAGAAGGAATGCAACAACATCATAGTGACCATTTTTTGTAGCCAAATGGAGAGGAGTTCTTGAATAACTGTACGTTCTCTTTTCAATATCAGCCCCACAATCAAGAAGAAATTCACAGACATTTCTGTGACCATTTCGTGCAGCCAAGTGAAGAGGTTTGGCCCCATAACGATCATCCTTTTCGAGATCTGTGCCTATTTTTTGAAGGAGTTTAATTACATAAAGATGACCTCTCCGTGCAGCACAATGAAGAATAGCTGTGCGGTATTTCCAAGTAGCACCAGCTGCTAGAACGACTCCTAAACCAACAAGGGTAGATACACAGATCGAAGGAGAACAAAACTCTTTCTGTACAAATCTAAGGGGCTCAATGAATGCCCCTGCAGATTGAGTAATATTCGTAATATAGTTCAAAATTGGCTCCATTTTTTTATAAGATTATAGCAAATTTTGTAGTAAACTTCAACTAATACTACTACAACATTAGTCATTGTAAATGAATGGGTTAGAGGCTCATGGCGACTTTGAACTTATGGATTGTCTTTTCGAAAAGATTAAAAAAAACTTTTATGCAACAGGAGGCACGAAACCGGCGACTGCATCGCCGCCAGGCCTCAAGGCTGAGGCAGGCTCATGGTCAGAGGGACTTAAGATCCCCATTAAATCTCTTCTACCAGCTTCTCGTGCATACTGGATGCAGAGCTTGCGATCGCTGTCATAGAGTACTCCTGGAGACTTGCCTTCAATTTCAATAAAGAATTCCATTGCCATACGTTTTCTTCCCTCAAAGGCATCTTGTACAGGGGTTTTCCTATTCTCATCTGTATGGCGCAAATATCCAGTATGGATCTTGAATTTTTCTAGGATTTCATCAAAGTTATGTTCGAGAGCTATATCTAGAGGAGTTTTTCCTGATTTATTAGGGATTAGAGAAGCTCCTTCTTTTAAAAGCATTTCTACAGCTGATGAATTTTTTTTAGCAACGCAAAGTTCCAGAACTGTTATACTATTAATATCACCTTGGTTGAGGAATTTTTTTGTTTCGATATTCGCGAGGTTAAAAGGAGGAAGTACTGGATTGCGTCTTCTTATATTTTTTTCTCTTAGGCGAAATCGATTCTTTAATTTTTGCACAAAAAGAGATAAATTTTCCGGATGGAAATATGCAGCAACGTGAAGAGGGGTTGCCTCTTTGGAGTCTCTCGCTTCGATGTCAGCACCTCTTTCAAGAAGAAGTTCGGTGAGATCTTCGTCTCCTTTTTCTGCAGCGCAGTGAAGCATTGTTCGTCCCATCATCCCTATTCTCGCTTCGATATTGGCCCCACCTTCAAGGAGGGCTTCAGTTGCATTTCTATGGCCATTAAGAATAGCAAAGTAAAGAGATTTATTATTATTAATATCAGTCGCTTCGATGTCAGCACCATTTTCAAGAAGGAGTTCAATGATATCTTCGTATCCGCTGACTGCAGCAATGTGAAGAAGTGTTCTTCCAATGGAATTTTTTTCTTCGAGATCAAAATCTTCTCTTTCAAGAAGGAAAATAGCGACATTTTTGCAGCCGAATTCTACAGCTCGATAAAGAAGTGTTTGCCAAAACACTTCTTTGTGAATATCTGCTCCATGAGCAAAAAGCACTTCAACAACATCTCTGTGGTCATTTTCAATAGCAAGGGCAAGAGGTGTACATTTCCACTCTTCTTTCGCTTCAATATTAGCACCTAGTTCTACAAGGAATTTAACCATATCTATGCGGCCTGCTGCTGCTGCACGATGAAGTGGCGTCTGCTCTTTTTCATCTTTCGCTTCAATATCATACATCCCTATTTTGTAAAGAAATTTGAGTAAGACTAGCCGGTCTTCCTGTTCAGCATAATGAAGAATAGCTGTGCGGTATTTCCAAGTAGCACCAGCTGCTAAAACGGCTCCTAAAACAACAAGTGTGGGTAGCACACTCGAAGGAGTGAAAAACTCTCTCGGGACAAATCTAGAGGGCTCAAAGAACGCCCCTGCAGATTGAGTAATATTGGTAATATAGTTCAAACCAACTCCATTTTTAAAAAGATTATAGCAAATTTTTTATTAAATTTCAACTAATATTGCTAGCAATATTAGTCATTGTATATGAGTAGGTTAGAAACTTAGCTCGTAATCCTGGCAGATGGTCTCTACAGACTTCTCTAGAGGAAGATTTTCCACTTTGAGCCAGCGGAACAAGGGTTCTTTGCGGAACCAGGTAAATTGCCTTTTGGCATAGCGGCGAGAGGCACGCTTAAACGTGGCGATAAAGGTCTCAAAGTCATCGGGGCTCCCAGGGCTTAAGAGAAATTCGAGGCACTGGCGATAGCCAATTGCTTGGGCGGCAGAGTTGTTTTTTCGAAGGCCTTCTTTGTCGAGCTTGCGCACTTCATCAATCAGGCCTGCGGCAATCATCTCATCACAGCGCATCTCAATGTGAGGATAGAGCACCTCTTTGGACATGTACAAAAACCAACAGCGGAAATCATAAGGGATCTCTTCACGCTCCATTTTCGGAAAATCAGAGACTTTTTTGTTGGTTAGAGAAATGATCTCAAGGGCTCGAACGATTTTATGGCGATCCCCTCCTGTGATGGTCTTGGCATATTCTGGATCGACTTTTCTCAGTCGCTCATAAAGGGCATCTGTTCCATGTTTTTCGATTTCTTTTTCGAGTTCTTTACGTACTTCTGGAACAGAAGGCGGACCCGCTGGAGGACCGTAAATTAAGGAGTGCATGTAAAATCCTGTCCCGCCTACAACTATGGGAACTTTCCCTTGCATGAGGATGTGGCGAATGGCTTTATGGGCCTCTTGGTAAAAGTCCATAACAGTGAAGCTTTGATCGATATTTCGGATATCGATGAGATGATGGGGAATTCTCGCGCGCTCTTCTTGCGTAACTTTGGCCGTACCGATATCCATCCCTCGATAGACTTGCATCGAATCGGCTGAGATGATCTCTCCTCCCAATGCTTCGGCGATTGCCAATGAAAGTTTGGTTTTGCCAACTGCTGTGGGACCAGAAATGACGATGACTTTTCGTTTTTTTGTCCGATCGGGGATTTTTTGTTTCTGGGGAACTGTGATCTGTGACAGGAGTTTGTTGAGCTCCCGTTCTTCAAAGGTTGTGCCCTGATTCACTGTGGGCTCCTATTCAAGAGATTTGAGCGCTTCTTTTCTGGTGCTAAAAATTTTCAGGATTCGTTCAAATCCGGCCATTCTGATGATTTCCATCACATCATCGCTCATTCCAAAAAAACCGATTTTTCCTTTTTCTGCATGCATCTTTTTTGTCATGGACAATAAGAGGCGCATACCCGCACTACTCAAGTAGTCGATGTTGCTGCAGTCGATCGCGATCTTTTTGGAAATTTCGAGGAGTTTGGAAAGTTTTTTTTCTACAATCGGAGTGGTCGATGCATCGATTCGACCTTCAATTGTGACGAGGTAAATATCCCCTTCTTGTTCGACAGAAATTTCAACACCAATACCCATACTCATTAAGATAATGGGCAAGGGATTTTCAATCTAGTGGAAAAAGGAATTAATCCATGAGTTCGAGACGGACGCGTTGTCCAAAACGAGCCCCTACTGTCATCGCAATCGTGCGAAGGGAATTGATGATGCGCCCTTTGCGGCCAACTACTTTGGCAATGTCATCGGAAGCGACGCGCACTTCAATCAGGGTTCCATTTTCTCCTTCTACGACTTGAATGTCTACGGCATCTGGCTGATCGACGAGGTTTTTTACGAGATAGTCGAAAAATTCTTTCATGGTCACACTTAGGTAAAAATGTTAAACTTCACGCAAACATTAGCATTTCCTTTATTTTGAGACCATTGTAAAAAAAGTTATGACTATTGGAATTGATACTTCGTGTCTCTCTCATACGATCCGTGGGATTGGGACATATACCCTCACTCTGCTCGAAGCCCTGCGCGGGCAAAAGCAAGAAATTTTTTGCTATCAGCATTCAGCCTCTTCTCGCCTTCCTTTTGCAAACAGCATTGCCTCTCTCTTTCGCTGTAAATGTTATGAAAAAGTTTCTCTTGTCCACTTTCCAGAACCTAGAATTCTCTATGGGAAAAGACCTAGGGTGCCGATTGTACTTACAATTCATGATGTGATGCCTTTGCTTTTTCCTCAGTTTTTCCCCACTAAAAGTCGGATGATGATGCAGCATTTTCTTCCGAGATATTTGCGCCAGGTAGATGCGATCACTTGTCCCAGTCAGCAAACCAAACAAGATCTTTTGCAGATTTTTCCTATCCCTTCTCATAAAGTTCATGTAATTCCTCTTGCTCTTCTTCCAAGACAAAGGATCATTCAAGAGAAAAAAGAACCTTTTCTTCTCTACGTGGGCTCTTTTGAGCCAAGAAAAAATCTGCCGGGCATACTCAAAGCTTTTGCCAAGGTGCGCAAGGCTGGGTTTGCTCATAAACTCGTTTTGGTTGGTAAAGAAGAAGGGAAAAATCGTCTTCCTCATGTGCTCATCCGAAAACTTCATCTTAAGGATCATATTGAACTGAAGGGATATGTATCTGAGGAAGAAAAGGGAGCATTGCTCCAAAAGGCAGCTCTTTTGATCTGGCCTTCTTTTTATGAAGGATTTGGGCTCCCAATTCTCGAGGCAATGGCATCAGGGACTCCGGTTGTCACTTCGAATAGCTCGGCGATGCGCGAAGTAGCTGGGGATGCTGCCATTCTTGTTGATCCACACGATCATGATCAGATTGCAGATGGGGCGATCAAGATCCTCTCCTCACAAGAGAAAATGAAAATGCTCATCGAAAAAGGTCTGCAGAGGTCTAAGGAGTTCTCTTTGGAGCATTTTGGTAAGAGGCATGTGGACCTCTATTCATTCTTAGTTCATGAGTGCTAGATCCATAGAATGGAGGTATTCCTTAAAATCAATAATTTGGACAAAAAAATCGCTTTTTTCGATTACTTCATTGCAACCATTCACATGAATGAGAACAGGCAAACAAGAAAATCCTTTTGAAATTTTCAACCGGTTCATTTTTTCCTGAACTTCATTCATAACAGTTGATGTTATAGGGCTCTTTGAAAATTTGATTTCGCACAGATATAATGTCCGAAATTTTGTCTGAATTAAGTAATCAATTTGGCATCCCAGTTGTTTCTTTGTTTTTCTCTGAAAAAAAGGATTATCATATACAACATCTGATGGTGAAATATCGAGTTTCTCTAGGATGTACTTTCGATTACGCAAAACATGATTCTCAAATTGAAAACCCATAATAGAATCCCATCCAGAAAGCCCGCTCATTGGTTTTTTTATGAAATGGCCTTTGATGATTTTGTTATAATTAGGCTGAATGTACTTCAAGAAAAACCTAAGATAATTATCCCCTAACCGATATTGAAAACTTCGACTTTCTCTGCCAGACTTAATTGACCAATTGAAATCTTTTTCAACATATCCTGATAAGACCAATTCATTGAGATATTCGCTTAATGGACCACCACTGGCATAATTTAAAGCCTTGGACAATTCTTTATAATCCTTGGGTCCATCAACTAAAATTCTGACAATTCGTTGATAAGTTTCATTTCTCCTCCCAAAACGATCATGAAAAATTTGCCGAAATTCATCGAATAGAACTCCGTCTTTTTCAAAACATAGATGCTTTATGTTTTCAGCAGCAGATATGCCTGGATTTATCAACTCTAGATACCAGGGCACTCCCCCAGTAATAGATAATAGCATAAATTTCTCTATCGCTGATCCATGGAAACCAATTGCCTCAAGCAATAGATTACATTCCGACAAAGAGAGCTCATCTAAAATAATTTTTTGGCTAATTCTACCAAAAAAACCAGTGCTACTAATGATATTCTTTTCGATCCATGAAGAGACCGATCCACACAATACCAAAATCAATCCAGCATTTTTACTGAAATGCATATCCCAGGCAATTTTCAATTTTCCAAGAAATGTGGGATCCAAAGACCCCATCCATGAAATTTCATCGAGGAGAATGATGGTTTTTTTTTCCTTTACATAGTTGGCTAAAATTGTAAATAAATCGCCCCAATCTGATCCTCTAAGACTGGGGATTCCTAATTGATGACCTAGTTGCCTAGCAAATTCATCCTTTTGAGATTGGGCATTTGTTTTTTCTGTTGGAGGTAGCCCAGAAAAGACGTAAAAATGCTGCCCTTTTGCAAATTCTTCTACTAAACGGCTTTTTCCTATTCGTCGACGCCCCCTAACAACAACCATACTGGCTATTTTCTTTCTTCTAAGGCGTTTTAAAGCTGCTAAAGAATCTTTTCGTCCTATGAATGGTATTCGAGTCAAAATTTTACTCCTGCGAAAATCATTTTCACGTAAGTATAATCTAAATGGTAGTTTACGCGAAATCGGAAAAAGTCATTTTCGCGTAAGATTTTAGAGGTCTTTTTTCTTACGCGAAATTGACAAATGTCATTTTCGCGTAAAACGCATAGGATAATCCCCTGATTTTAATGAACTTGCAAATTACAATGAAATTTTTTTTATACGAAAATTTGACCGTTAGGATTCTTCGGCGAGGTTTTCGTAGAGCCAATTGATGTAGTCAGGATTAGCGTCGGTGATCGGAACCTTGGAGACCTCTGGAATCTCATAAGAGGCATGGTCGATGATGTAATCGCGAACACGAGGAAAGTTTTCGTCTTTGGTCTTGAAAAAGACTTTGACCTCGCGGTTTTCTTGCATTTTTCCATCCCATAGATAATAGGAATCGACATAGGGTAAGATGTTGGCGCAGGCTACCCATTTTTTCTTAACGAGTTCTTTCGCAATTTTTTTTGCTTCATCGATGCTATCTGTGGTCCATTGAATCTGAATGTACACCATTTTTATTTACCTCCTTGATCTTCTATGAAAGCGATTTGGGGAATGCGAAAATCAAGCACTTTTTGTGGAAAGATCACTTTTTTTTCTCCCCCTTCTGGGAATTCAAGTCGAACTTGTTCTTTCTCTAATAATTGCTCCCGAATTTTCAAATAATTGCTCAATTCTTGTCTATAGTTTTTGAGGGACAATCGGAGGAGGCGAGGAAAGGCAAATCGAACTTCTCGCTCTTTTTGGGTAAAGAGGATTTCATCTTCTGTCATCAGGACGATTTCTCGACGTCCACAGCTTTTTTCAAAGGCAAGTGAAACATCGATCCGTTTGACGTTGAAAAGATCGCAAACAATCGGGCCTTCGAGAATTTTCAAAAGGTCGAAGGCGAGCTCAATCTTCTTTCCTGTGATGGGTTGGTTCCATATCAGAGAATTTCTCATCCCGAGATAGATTTCTGGGAGTCTTTTGGGACTAAAAAATGGGGTGACGGGGAAAGGGACCCGCTGTGCATCGAGCGCAATGTTTTCAAAATCATACAAAAAACACATGGGCTGGCGGATGACATAATCGACATAGAGAATACCGGGTTCTTTGAATTTCACGTCGGCTTCTTTGATGATCGGCGATAGGAGTAGGCTTAAGTTGGCTTGTTTCAAATCAAAATCAGAGCTCAAAATGGGTTGATCGACGGAAAGGCCCAAAAGCTCTGCGAGATAGGTGGTCTTTAGCGCTTCTTTTTGGGGGCCGGTTTGTACGATTGCTCGAATGGGGACTTTGTAATCGATTGTGCAGGTTTGTTTCCAATATCGATATCCTCTTATGCAAAGAAAAAAGGAGGCATTGACAAAGATTGCCGAGCAAAAAATCCAAATAAGAGCCCTTGAGAGGGTGAATTTTCTTTTCATGTCAGGTTTCTATTTTTTGGAGAACAGCAGGACCGACGTGGGTTATGTCCCCTGCACCCATTGTGATCAACACATCATGCGGCTGCAGGTGGGTCGCAAGGTAGTCGATCAACTTCTCTCTTGCTACATACCGAATAGAATTATACCCATCGGCTTTAATCCTCTCCAGGACCTTTTCCGGGGTCACACCAGAAAGTGGGGATTCTCCTGCGGCAATAATATCGGTCAAAATGACTTGATCTGCATAGGTAAAGGCATCGGCAAAGTCATCTAGACAATACTTGGTGCGGCTAAAACGATGAGGCTGATAGGCGACGATAAGCCGCTTATTTTTTAAGGCTTTCTTAAGGGCTCGCAAGGTTGCAAAGATCTCTGTCGGATGGTGGGCATAGTCATCATAGACCTCAATGTCTTTCATCTCCCCTTTTTTTTCGACTCTGCGACCAACCCCCATAAAGCTTTTCAGTCCTTTACGCATAAGCTTTTCTTCGATATCCAATTTAAGACCCAACCCAAAAACTGCTGCGGAATTGAGGACGTTGTGCGCGCCAATAAGAGGGATCTCGAGATTGCGATAATGCTTTTCTTCAAAGGAGATATCGAAACGCATTTTCCATTTGATCTGCTGGAAATTATCGATGACAAGATCGGCCTTCTCATGAAAACCATAGCTAAAACCGGGAAATTTGAGAGAGCGCAGGATGATATCATCATAGCACCAAAAAAAGTGTTTTGTGGAACCGACTCGACTGGCAAATTGCTGAAATCCTTTGAATAAAGCTTCTTCGGTTTTCCAAAAATGCATGTGATCGTGTTCGAGGTTGGTGATGATGGCGCTAAAACTAGGATAATTCAAGAAGGTGCCGTCGCTTTCATCGGCTTCAGCGACAAAGTAAATTCCTTTCCCAAAATGGCCATTGGAATTGGTGCTTTGAAGCACTCCTCCAAGGGCATAAGAGGGATCCAGTCCTGCTTCTAGAAGGGTATGCGCAAGCAGAGATGCAGTGGTGGTCTTCCCATGGGTCCCCGTGATGAGAACAGGAGCGTACCCTTCCATCAAGTGTGCTAGGAGCTCGGAGCGGTGCAAAAGGGGGATTCCATTTTTTTTTGCAAACGAGTACTCGGGATTCTCTTTAGGAATCTCTGTAGAGTAAATGACTGCATCGGGCTTTTTGATATTTTTTTTATCATGGCCAAGATAAATCTCAGCGCCTTCCATGCGGAGTTTTTTTACGTTTTCCGATTCGCGAATGTCACTTCCAGTCACTTTTTCCCCTTTTTGCAAGAGGATGCGTGCAAGTGCACTCATGCCAATTCCGCCAATGCCGATCATATGATAGTGCTTTTGCATTACAGGCCTTCCAGTTGCTCTGTCACGAGTTTTGACAGAGAATGAATGTTTCTTTTGGCTTCCTGATTCAAACAGGCCCGCATTGAAGAAAGTTTTTCTCTCGCATCTTCTAGAACGTGGGGTAGCTTATCAATTTTAGATTGCTCTAAAAGGAGGGCTCCTCCTTTGCTTTCGAATACTTTTGCATTTTTGTATTGGTGATTTTCGGTAGCTCCTGGCCAAGGGACAAGAATGGAGGGAACATTGAACTGAATCAGCTCATTGAGAGTGGATGCTCCTGAGCGGCAAAGGGCTAAATCTGCCGCACGCAATGCGATATGCATCTTTTGTTCAAATTGCTTCACACAAGCGGTGATCCCCCGCTTTTTGTACATTTCGAAGAGCACTTCTGGATCGTGATCTTTTCCACAGAGATGGAGAACCTGCAGGTCTTTTCCTAAAAGGGGTCCTGCTTCATTGAGAACGGCAGCGCCCTGGGATCCGCCAAAGATGAGGAGGGTAAAGCGCATCGGATCGAGATGAAAGTATTTCTTTGCGCTCTGGGAATCTAAATGAGCGGAAGGGTTTTCGATCGACCAAAAGGGAACTCTTGCTGGCGCAACTTCTCCCTTTAGCATAGATTTCGCTTCTTCAAATTGGACAGCGCTAACTTTAGCACCTCTTGAAAAAAGGCGGTTCACTTTACCGGGATGGGCATTGGATTCCACCAAGATATAGGGAATTTTTCGAAGTTTCGCTGCAGCGAGAATGGGAAAGCTATAAAAACTCCCAAATCCAATGATGCAATCGGGAGAAAATTCATTGAAAAGGCGAAAGCTCTCACGGACCCCTGAAAGGAGTTTTAGGGCTGCTCGAAAGGGGTTGGAGCGAAAGGGACTCGCGCTTGTGATTTCTCGAAAAGGAAACGTCAGTTTGTGAAAATACTGATTGGATCCCAGTCCACCTCCAGCAAAGAGGATGTCGTGATGATTTTCTTTCAATTCTCTTGCAAGAGCTTGGGCAGGGAAGAGATGTCCTCCTGTTCCCCCTACTGCAAAGATGATTTTTTTATACGATTTAGAGTCTGTCTGCGAATTCATTTCACCAGGATTGGAAACAATCTTTTCCCCTTGGAAGCCTTTCTTCAACCTCCACGAGCATATCAAAGCTCGCTCCGGTTTCCAGAAAATCTTCCAAGGAAAAAATCTTTGTTCCCTCTGGTAAAAGCAATTCGCAGACAGACTCTTAGACCTAACGGCGTGTCGTATACTCATAAGCTGTTTTTTGCTGGCGGGCCACACTCAAGATAAGTCCCATGGCAATAAAGTTGACGAGCAAAGATGATCCCCCATGACTGAAAAAGGGGAGATTTGTTCCTTTACTCGGCAAAAGGCCCGATACCACTCCTAAGTTTAAAAATGCTTGAAAACAGATTAAGAATGTCAGAATCGCGACTAAATAGAAACCCTCTAATTTGACAGCTTTCGCTGCAATGGCCAGTCCGATCCCCCCAATCGTCATATACAGCATGATCAATCCCAACATCCCAATAAAGCCAAATTCTTCAGCAAAAATGGCGGCAATGTAGTCACTTCTAGCCTCTGGAAGGTAATCCATTTTCTGTAGGCTCTGCCCCACTCCTTTTCCAAGTAAACCTCCCGATCCAGCAGCAATGCGGGCTTGGTGAGGTTGATGCCCTTTCCCCTTTAAATCAAGTTCAGGATTCAAATAGACGCGAATTCGATCAGGAACGTGGCTCATTTGCGAAGCAGCGAGCACCCCGAGCACCATGCAAACACAGAGGGGAATTACCCAATAAATCCATTTGATTCGCATCAAGATGAAGAGGATAAGAAGGGTGGTTAAAATGATGGCGACTGTCCCATTATCTGGTTCAATCAAAATGAGTCCTATGGGAATAATCAGTGTTGCAACGAGGCGAATAAAGGCCATGAGATGCATTCCATTCTTATAACGGAGAATGACGTGAATCGTGTAGAGCGGAAGCAGGTATTTGACAAATTCGGAAGGCTGGAGAGAGTTTCCAAGAATATTGATCCAACGGTTGGCTCCATTGATTTGCTGTCCGATCCCCGGCACAAAAACGAGCAGAAGCAATCCTGTCCCGATGAGTAGAAACACTCCTGAGAGTCTCAGGACATTTTCATATCCCAAAAAAAAGACTCCTGCTGCACAAGCAAAGGCGATCACAGCATAGGCCATTTGTTTCAAAAAGGCGTGATGGGTGCTTCTTTCTAAAGAGCGATCGAGAACCTCTGCTGCTGTCGTATCAAAGACCATGAGGATTCCCATAGCAAAGAGAAGAATAACCACACTGACGAGACTTAGACTATATTTATTCATGCCCCCGCCAAAACTTTATTGGATGCGGAGCTTATCACCTGGGCGAAGGCGTCTTGCTTTTTCTTCATTGAGATCATTGAGTTTTAGCAATTCGTCCACCTTGATCTTATTTTTTACTGCAATAGTCCAGGGATTGTCTCCTTGCTTCACAGTGTAGTATTTTGTTGTCTCCAAAGATGCAGTGGATGATGCGCTATTTTTTCCGGGAATTTTGAGTACTTGTCCGATTTGCAAGGTTGTACTTGCAAGGTGGTTATAGGTGATGATTTCATCAACTGACACTTGATGAGCTCTCGCAATTTTTTCGAGAACATCTCCTTTTCGCACCGTCACTGCTTTCCCCCCTGCTCCAGATTTTGGCGCAGCTATCTCTTTTGAGTTGGCAGCTTTTGTGATTGCCTCCAATTCTTTGGCAAAATCGATGGCTTTTGTGGTTTTACCTTCTTTCACTTGGGATTTTTCAGAAAATTCTTTTAGAACTTGATCAATTTCATCCCCTTTTGCCATGTTGATTTCATCCATTTTCTGGGACTCGGGAAGAGCGATAGATTGTACTTCAGCAATGTCATGCGAAAAGGTAGGCGAAAGTTTTTTGTCATCTCGTTTGATTGCCGTAACAAAGAGGGCTATTAAAAGAGCTGCATTGACAAGTACAGCAATTAGAATCGTATCTTTGCGAGTCATTTCGTTCTCCTTCGGATCAGGCGTTTGAATTCTTCTCCCCGCTTTTCATAGTTTTGAAAGGCATCGAAACTCGCGCATCCCGGAGAGAAAAGGACCGTGTCTCCTGTTTTTGCAAGGGCCATCGCAGCCTCTGTGGCCTGCTGCATGGTTTCTACTTGTGTGACTTGATAGTCTTGTAAAGCATTTGCGATTTTTTCGCGAGCCTCGCCAAAAACTATGACTTTCGAGATTGTTTCTGTATGTTTATTGAGAGGATGAAAGGAAATCCCTTTATCTTGTCCCCCCAAGAGCAAGATCACTTTTTTCTGCATGATCTCTAAAGCATGCATAACAGCTGCTACATTGGTTGCTTTGCTATCATTATAATATCTCACACCTGCAATCTCCGAGACAAATTCTAACCGATGAGCGGGTTTAGAAAAAGAAGATACGGTCTGAAAAAAATCTCCTTCCTCAATTCCAAAAGATAAACAGATGAGGCGAACCGCTTCGAGATTTCCTCCTTGATAGGTTTGATAGTCATGAGAAAGGTAAGCGGGATCGATGTCATGATGAACAAAAAATAGCCCTCCTTCTTTGATGCAATTTTGCAAATGTGCTTTTGCTCTTGCATAGTCTTCAACAGAAGAATATCGATCAAGATGGTCTTCGGCAATGTTGAGGATGATACCGACATCAAAAACTTTTGCATGAAGGGTTTCTAATTGGTAGGAACTGAGCTCGACAATGAGGATTTCTTTTGCATCTACACAACTCGTAAGCGGAGTCCCTATATTGCCGACCGCACGTGCTTTTTTTCCACATGCATTGAAACAATGCTCGAGCATTTGAACGACTGTCGTCTTTCCATTTGTTCCCGTCACTCCTATGCAGGGCGCTTTAATATGCTCCAAAGCAATTTGCGCTTCCCCTTTGATGGGAATACCGGCCACTCTTGCCCGCTCACACAAAGGATGATCTGGTGAAATCCCAGGGGACAAAACCAAAAGAGAAAATGCCGAGAGGTCGGCAATTTTTTGCGGTGCGAGTTTGTCGTCCACACCCACTACCTCATACCCCTTTTTTTTAAGGAATGATGCAGCAGAAGTGCCGCTGATGCCAAGTCCAAGTACAAGAGCTTTTACTGAATTTTTAGTGATATAATTCCTACCATGGCGAAAATAAGAGCGATGATCCAAAATCGCAAAACGACCTTCATTTCTGGCCACCCTTTAAATTCAAAGTGATGATGCAAGGGGCTACATAAAAAAACTCTCTTTTTATTGCGGTAGCGATAACTGAGCACCTGGAAGATTACGGATAGCGCTTCGATCACAAAAACACCACCACAAAGAGCAAGCAAAAATTCTCTGCGTAGCATCACCGCAGAAATTCCCAAAACACCGCCCAGAGCTAGGGAACCTGTATCTCCCATAAATACTTGGGCAGGATATCCATTGTACCACAAAAACCCAAGACAAGCTCCAATCAGCGCCGACAAATAGACGGCAATCTCTCCACTCCCCTCCACGTAGAGAATATTCAAATAGCGAGACATCTCGAGGTTGTTCGAGAAAAAAGCAAATATAGCCATAACCCCCGCCGACATGGCCAGCGTTCCCGCCGCAAGCCCATCGAGCCCATCTGTGAGATTGACCGCATTGGAAGTTCCTGTAATCACAAACATGGTGAAAAGAAGACCAAACAACAAGCCGGCGCCGCTCAAAATAAAAAACGCCCCCTTCTTAAACGGAAGAAAATAACGTCCCATATATTCTTTTGATGTGAGGGTACTCGAAGACGTATGGATTTGCCGATTTTCAATGGAGTGGGTTTGCATTTTCGCTACAGGAGGCTGAAAAAAACGCTCTTTTTCTAAAGCTCCTGGAAACCAGATCAGATAGATCCCAATGGCTGCTGCAAGGAGCAATTGCAATCCAAATTTTTTCCTCGCTCGTAATCCCTTCGCATTTTTATGCTTCATCTTCAAATAATCATCGACGCCCCCCAAAAGTCCCAGGAAAACGGTAGCAACCAAAAAAATAAGGGTATAGATGCTGGTCAGATCCATCCACAAGAGAAGAGAGATGACCATGGAAAAGAGGATTAAAATGCCTCCCATGGTCGGTGTGTTTTTCTTTTTTTTATGCAGCTCGATAAGAGGAGGGCAATCCTCAACACGGATCGATTGTCCTGTCTTGAGTTCATAGAGACGGCGTATGAAATAGGGCCCGACAAAAATTGTGATCAAAAGAGTCGTAATCGCTGCAAAAAGCATCCGAGTGGAGGAATAGGAAAACGCTGCAGGAACGTGAATACCAAAATGCGATTGCAAAAAATGAATGAAAAACAGCAGCACGTTATCCTTCCAAAATTTCCCAAAGTTTCAGACTATTTGCTCCCTTGATGAGAACGACATCACCGGGTTTTGCTAGGGCAAAAAGTTTTTCTCTTACCGCATCTACATCACTAAAGTGTTCTGCCTCTTTTCCCGATTGAGAAAAACTTTCGGCAATTCCATTTGCTTCTTTGCCAATGCACAATAGGCGATCCAAAACATTGGCAGCAAAAGTCCCAACCTCTTTATGATAATGGGAAGAGGCCTTACCTAAATCAGGCATCGTCCCCAAAACACCAATCACCTTTCCTTCCTTTGCAGGCCTTGGCAAATTCAGAAGCGCCGCAGAAACCGATTCAGGGTTGGCATTATAACAATCTTGTATAAAAGTGATACCCTCACGCTCGATTTTCTCGAAGCGACGCTTATAGGGTCTGCATTTTTTTGCCTGGTCTTGGATTTCCTTCCATGAAAGATTCATTGCCCGAGCAAGTGCTACCGCTCCTAAAAAGTTTTCCTTGAGATGTTTCCCTTCAAAGCCAAGAGAAATAGGAGGACTGTCATTGATCACCACACCTTCGGCTTTTTCCTCCATCACAAAGTCGGCTTCTCTCCCATCAAAAAGATCCTCTTTCCATCCATAGATCCATTTGGGAATCCCACCCCCATAATAAACCGCTCCAAAACCAGCAGCTTGAGCGCTCATGATCCCAAGTTTTGTTTTGTAATGGGAAAAGATTTCCGCTTTTGCCCTTGCAATTGCCTCCAGCCCCCCACGAAAATCTTCCATTCCTGCAGGTGCAATTCTCGTAACCAATGCAATATCCGGAGGGGCGATCTGCACCAGCTGGGCAATTTGCCCCGTATCCCCCATGCCCATTTCGAGAACGAGCACGTCATACTCCCCTTCCAAATTGAGCAGCGTCAGCGGCAATGTCAGCTGAGTATTGTAATTTCCTGGAGTCTTCGCAACACGATATTTTCCCTCCAAAAGGGTTGCGACAAATTCCTTGGTCGTCGTTTTTCCCATCGAACCGGTAATGGCGATCACCTTCTCTCTCCGACGAGAAAATGCCTTTTTTGCCAAAGTCTGCAAACTCTTTTTCACATCTTGCACACGCAAAAGAGCAAGCTCAAAATCGGGCCCCACATAATCTGCTCGTACGATAGCAACCACTCCGCCTTTTGCTGCTACCTCTTGCAAGAACTGATGCCCATCCACTTTTTCGCCTGGGAGTGCAAAGAAAAGGCCGCCTTTCTCGACAAGGCGGCTATCAATGGCAAACTGGGTGATTTGATTGTCTTGATCAGCCTGGCAGCCCAGAACTAAGGCAATTTCTCTTACATTCCACATAAGTTTGTGATCATGACATATTCTTTCAAACATTCCAAATATTGTCTTTACCTCAATGCAAAATCCCACCTATTATTATTCTCTTTTTCAAAAAACAGGGAGTCACATAATGACAGGACAAGTACTGAATGACCTACGAGCACAAGTTTTCTTTGTAGGAACTCCTCAAGAACCAGAAGAAGAAGAACAAGATCCTCCTTCAAGTTCTGGAAAGGGTGAAGAATCAGTTCCAGAACAAGAACCTTCAAGTGAGGTGATCGGATTTCATGTGACTCCAGAAATGAAAATTTCTTTTCATTCATCACCTGATTTTGAAACTCTTTCAAGTGCACAAGGGCTTATTCCTGTTAGACTTCCAGAAAGGGGAAGATATCCACAATTGCGTTCTACTATTGGAAACATAGCGAACTTATTACGTAATTTCCATTTTCACCCTGTCTATTCAGAGGAAAAAAAAGAAGTCTGTTTTACGTCTATTCCGCCAGAAAATAAAACTTGGGAAACATACCGTGAAATTCAAATCCCTTCCGAAGCCAGTTTGCATTGTCACTCCTATGGGGTAATTCGTTTTGCAGTCTCTAACAAAGTAACGACATGGGATTACAATACTGATCAGTCTCATACCGTTACTTTGGGTTCGCACAAAATCACAACTATGGCTGAAGCTCCCAACGGGGAGTTGATCATTGGCAAAGAAAACGGTGATTTGTGGATTGGATCAAAGAAGCTGGATCAAAATTTCACAGAATCCATATTTGCAATATTACCCATTACAGAAACACTATATTTTATTAGATGTAAAAACAAAAGTTATATTTTTAATATTGAGGAGAATAAAATTACAGCTGAAATAGAGGAGTCTTTTGGTCAAGTTTCCGTTCTTGGAAATGATACTCTCGTTACTTTACGAGATAAAAAGCTTCGCATCTGGAAAGTTGATCATGAAGGGAAGCTCGAAGAAAAAGATCATCCATTAAAAGATGCTGAATTTTCAAGAATAAGGATAATTTCAGACACAACATTGATGCTCATTTCTAGTAAATGTATAAAATACACAAGCGATTACAAGGGTTTTACTCTTTTTGATGTAAAAGCAAACTTACTTCATTCACATGATATCGCCTTAGAAATAAACAGCTTGCCGTTTCCAGAAGATGAAAATACTTTTGTTGTTGGATATGCAAATACACAAAATTGTGTGAGTCTTCGATTTTATTCCACCAGACAAGAGGAACATTCTCTTGCTGATTCTGCAGGAAATTGGTGTACAACAGCTATGACAGCACTATCTGATGGGTCCATTATGTATGCGACTAATTCCAAGCCTTCCGGCATCCATATTATTACTCGAGATGGTAAGGTTGTTTTTACAAATCAACCACTACTAAAAAATCGTGAAGTTCGCTCTTTAAAAGAACTTGTTGATGGTTCTATACTCATTCAATTTAATAAATTCATTATGATTATCAAACCACGAATTGAACATGCTTCTGATAGACAATATCAAATCGAGAAGCTCAATTTAGAATTGCGATACAATCCAACTAATCTCGATTTATATCATGACCTTGCAAAACTTCATGAACAAGAAAGTGATGAGCAGTATCAAACATTTTTAGCTGGATTAGAAGCAGCCATTAAAGGAAACAATCTATATCAAGCAAGGCGCTTCTATGAAAAAGCCAGAAAAATACATCAAGAGGAGCCTTGCCGAGTTTTCCTCAGTTATCTCGAAAAGACCCCTTATCGCAAGCAAATGAAACAAGTTCTTCTTGACCTGTATCATATACAACGAAAAAAAAAGAAAGGGATAAAACCTCCCTTTGATCCCTCTATACCATGCAAAAGAAGGCTGTTTATTGGAGAGGGTACTTTTAGCTTTACAGAAGCTCTAATCAAGAAACATATTCAAACGCATCCATCTCTTAGTTGTTCAATAGTCGCTACAGAACTGCACAAGCGTGAAGAAATTTACGTTTATGAAGGTAAAGATGAATTCAATCAATTCGATACAAAATTCCTTGAAAGGATGACCTTTTTGCACGACAAACAAGTGGATGTTCGTTTTGGTTTTGATGGACAAAGGATTCATAAAATTTCCAAAGATGTGAGATTTGAACGAATTCACTGGAATTGTCCTTTTGGATTTTCAAGTCCACCAGACAGGAATGTTTTTAAAACGGTCATTCCCAACTTTTTTCGTTCTTGTTCAGAGGTGCAGGAACCAGGGGATCGGATCCATGTCACTTTATCCCAACCTGACGATGAGTACTTTATTACAAGACAAAAAGAAAATCCCATCGTTCTAGGTGCGACATCTGCAAATTACCGCCTCATTCGAAAAAGAGATTTTGGTTCTCATCGATATCCTGGGTATATCCATACGAAGACGGGAACTACAGAAAAATATCTAGGGGGTGGAAAGGAACGAGAGTTTGTATTTGAGAAAGCTGAACCCCTGACTGCAGAGACTCCCATCGATCTCGCTCGAGCAGAAGCTCTAAGAGATCCAACCAAAAAACAATACGAGATTAAAACAGATAAGGACCCCAAATCTGCAGGTCTTGAGGATTATTATTTTGCATGTAGCACCGATGAAGATTCATCTGACTATTATCAATCTGATTAATACCCGTGAGTGCCACCTTATCCCCGAATAAGAAGTTCTTTTAAGAATGCAGATTTGGAGATGAGTGGCGAATGCAACTCCAAAGAGTCGGATGAGTCGAGAAGCTCCAAAAATGCGCTCTTAAAAGAGCTTATTAGAGGGCTTAATTGTTGCTAATGAGATCGTGCTGTTATTGCGAGAAATCAAAGATGAGTTGGCAGCTACGGTAAAGATAGCTGCTCTAGTATGAAGTCACGACCTAAGGGACTGTGCAAAAACAACTTACCGAACTTGAGGTGTGACAGTATAATTCCACTCTGGGTGAAAAGAATCTCCAACTATGTTTAACTCTTTAATCTCTTCGTCGGAAACTTGTATACCGGGCTCATAATCATTCCTCTTTCAGTAAGGCAATCTTGCATTGCAAGAAACTTTCTGCGAACCTGCTCAATCTCATGTTTTCGCTCCTGTGGTCTCATGCTTCATGTATAGCATTTTTCTCAAAAGTTCGGTAGGTTATTTTTGCACAGATCCTAATTCCGTTTGAGGCAAAAGATGCAGGAAAAGAGCGAGGCAAAAAAGCGGTAAAGAGCCGAAAAGCAGAGCCTGAAAAACCCTGGAGAATTCTCTTTCTGCTGAATGGATTTTGCTGTCTTTCGCAGGTCATCCTCAATCTTTTCGATCTTTCCTGCCAGATCTGCCATAATGGCTTCACGAGTTTTGATTTCTGTGAGAAAGACTTGTGTGAATCTCTGCAGGATCTGATTCGCTTGAAACAGCATTTGACGGGCGTTCTTGGTTCTTCCGAATTTACGTGTGTCTGAGAGAATTTTCGTTCCGAATTCATTGAGCTTGATTGAAGGATCTAAGCTCACAATGACTCCATCTTTGCACGTATAGATATAATTCCACCCCCAAGGCAATTCCTTGGGAGTAAACTCACAGGAAAATAAATCCAAATTGTTTTGTGCCTTTGAAACAGCACGATGTTGGGCTTGAAACTCGTCTTGAAGTCTTTTAAGCTCAGACTGGACTGTGTTCTCTGAACTCTTCAAAGAAGATTGCGCAAACGGTTCTGTAGAAGGGCCTTGTGGAGCCTCCTTTTTTTCTGCATGAAGAGGTGGAAGTCTTCTTTCTCTTAGCTGATCGATCATACTCATGGAAAATATGGTAACATGACTAAAAAATATAAATCAACTCAAACATAAGACTTTTAAGGACAGACACTTAGAAGCCGTTCTCAAAGTGCTTTGCGATGAGAAATCAAAAATTAAAGTGGCATTCACGGGTTTGAGTATACACTTGCCAAATCATAGGTGATGCTTGACGTGCAGAAAAAAATCCCGCATAATTGATCATTTCATGGTGGCATGGCCAAGTGGTAAGGCAGGAGCCTGCAAAGCTCCCATTCCCCAGTTCGAATCTGGGTGCCACCTATGCTTTTTCTCGTTTCAACGCCCATAGGAAATCTAGCAGACATCACCTTAAGAGCCCTGGAGACACTCAAAAGCGTTGATTACATTTTGTGTGAAGACACCCGCAAAAGTCAGATTTTGTGCAAAAAATATGGCATCGAGACTCCCCTAAAAAGTTTTCATAAATTTAGTGAAAAAAAACTTGAAGATACCGTCATACGGGATTTGCGGGCCGGAAAACACGTGGCCTTGATCTCGGATGCGGGGACTCCTGGAATCAACGATCCAGGACAAAAGCTCGTGTGCCGATGTCGCAAGGATGGACTGGAGGTGACAAGTCTTCCAGGAGCATCAGCGCCCATTGTAGCACTAACATTAGCGGGTTTTCCTTTTGAGCGATTTCAGTTTGTCGGATTTCTCCCCAAGAAAGCAAACCCTCGCAAAGAAGTTTTGATCGATGCGTTTTTCTATCCAGGTGTAACGGTCTGTTTTGAAAGCCCAAAGCGGATCCACAAAACTCTCGAAGAAATCGCAAAGTGGAGCCCAGGGCAAGAAGTGGCTGTCGTGCGCGAGATGACAAAGCTATATGAGGAGTGCTTGCGAGGGAAGGCAAAAGAACTTATCTCTTCGGAAATTCGGGGAGAAGTGGTTCTTGTCATCGAAGGACATAAAAAATGGGAAGTAAAGCTAAGTCCAAAAGAGCATGTCGCAAAGCTGCAGAAAGAATATGATTTGAGTAAGCAAGAGGCAATCAAGCTTGCTGCGCAACTTCGTGGCGAGTCAAAAAAACAGGTATATCATTGCTTGATTTCCGATGAAGATCTATAATTGCCTGACGATTATCATGGATAAAAAAAATGGATCTTGTACTCGATATTGGCAATTACCGCTTGAAGGGAGCTTTTTTTGATGGGGACCAAGTAGTTGAAAGTTTTGTCACTACCCCAGAAAAAGTGCAGCTAGAAAAAGCCTTGGAGGGCAAACGCGCCGATCAAGTTCTCATCTCATCTGTCAATAGTGAAGCAGAACCTATGGTTCATGAAGTTCTGGCAGCACAAGGGTTTTCCTTCCAGATGCTTGATTTTTCTACGTTGAAAGTGAGACTAGACGTCGAACAGCCAGAAGCTGTGGGACATGACCGCATTGCAAATGTCTACGGGGCTCTGTTTCATTTCCCTCAAAATGACTGCATTGTGGTCGATCTTGGGACTGCAGTCACTTTTGATTATGCAAGCTGCGATGGGAAATATTTGGGAGGAGCGATTTATCCTGGAATCGATATTGGGGCAAAGGCACTAGCAGAAAATACCGAAAAGCTTCCTCTGGTGAATATCGCCAAACCTCCCTTGGCTGTTGCAAAGACAACGATCACACACATCCAATGTGGCCTCTACTGGGGGCTATTAGGAGCAATTGAGCGGATCACTTTTGAAATGCGAAATATATCCAGTTCCCCAAGCGACGTGAAGGTGATTGCAACGGGAGGACTGCTCAGTCGAATGGATCCAGAAGAGTTTGCAAAGGATTTGAGCGATTTTGTCGATTTAATCGACACGCGGCTCACCCTGATAGGAATACACGAAATTATGAAGGAGAAAAATAAAGATGCCTGACAATGCTAAAGAACTCATTTTCGAAGAAGAGGCGCGCGAGCTTTTGCGCAAAGGGATTAAGGAATTAACGGATGTCGTAGGGGTCACTTTAGGTCCTAAGGGGCGTCATGTGGGTCTCGATGCAAGTTGGGGTGCTCCGAAAATTACCAACGATGGAAGTAGCATAGCCAATGATGTAGAACTCAAAGACCAATATGCAAATATGGGAGCATCGATTGGAAAAGAAATGGCTGCCAAAATGAAAGAAAAATGCGGCGACGGGACCACAACGAGCATTCTTCTTCTCGGCTCTTTGGTCGAATTAGGCGTTAAAAACATCGCTGCAGGGACCAGCCCCATTCTCGTCAAACGGGGAATCGAAAAAACAGTCGCTGCCATTGTCAAACAACTCGAAAAAAGTGCGAGTGTTGTGAAAAAAGATACAGAAATTGAAGAAATTGCTAGCGCTTCTGCCTCAGGACATGAAGAAGTGGGAAAGATGATTGCCGATGCGTTTCAAAAAGTGGGAAAATCGGGTGTAATTTCGATTGAAGAGGCAAAAGGAACCGAAACCACCATTGAAATGGTGGAAGGTCTTGAAGTTGACCGGGGCTACGCCAGTGCCTACTTTTGCACAAATACCGAAAAAATGACTTGTGAAATGACCAAACCTCGCATCCTCGTCACCGATAAAAAAATCACATCGGTCCAAGAAATCCTTCCCCTGTTGCAAACTGTTGCTACAAGTGCAGAGGAACTTTTGATCATTGCAGATGAGATCGAAGGGGATGCCCTTTCCACACTTGTCGTCAATCGTCTGCGTGGCTCTTTGAAAGTCTGCGCAGTGAAAGCTCCTGGCTTTGGGGACCGTCGAAAAGCACTCTTGGAAGATATCGCCATCTTAACTGGTGCTACCCTTGTCTCAGAAGAGACAGGTTCTGCGTTAAAAGATGCTGATTCTTCTGTTTTAGGAGGCGCTGAGAAACTCATCATCACAAAAGATTCCACAACAATCGTCGGAGGCGTTGGGAATCCATCGGGAATCCAAGATCGAGTGAAACAAATTGAAGCCGAAATCGGTCGAACCTCAAGCTCCTATGACAAAGAAAAGCTCGAGCAGCGGAAAGCCAAACTCTCAGGTGGCGTAGCAGTCATTCGTGTAGGCGCTTCAACCGAACCAGCCCTCAAAGCAAAAAAACAGCTATTTGAAGACAGTTTGAATTCTACTCGCTCTGCAATCGAAGAAGGTATTGTCGTAGGTGGTGGAATCGCCCTCCTTCGCGCTGCAGAAAGTGTGAAAACAACACTTAAGCTTGATCTGGAAGAAAAAGTAGGGATGCAGATTGTTCTCGATGCTTGCTCGGCCCCCTTTAAACAACTTGTCCAAGCAAGTGGGTATGATGATAGCTCAGTCTTCCTCGAAGAGGTGATGACGCAAAAAGAACAAATGGGTTTTAATGTCCAGACTGGTCAAATCGAAGACCTCATCAAAGCAGGGATTCGCGATCCACTCAAAATTGTAAAAAGTGGACTTTTGCTTGCCTCTTCTGCTGCTTGCGTTGTCCTCCTCTCAGAATGTTTAATTGGTGAGGCTAAAGAAGAAACAGGGGATTGAACCCCTGATTGTCATCTAATCTCCAAGTTTTTTTAAGGGAGTAGATTTGGAGATGAACGACGAGATCAGCTCTGTAGAGCTGATTGAGGAGAGATGCTTCAAAGATGTACGCTTAAAAGAGCGACTGAGGTTTATCAATTAAAATTTAAAGCACTATATCTATAGAAATGAGGCTTCTACTGTATATGCAAGAATGAAAAACATTATTTCCAGACAAAACCCTTTTCCTGGATGAAAATAATCTGAGTTTGCATATGAGTCTGTCTGCGAATTCAGTTCACCAGGATTGGAAACAATCTTTTCCATCTTTTTCATTGCAGATATCTTCGGATATCCGCTCAGAAAAACCTGAAAAATCTCGCCTAAATCTGTTGCCCTAAATCAAAGATTAGATAGCAATCAGGGGTTGAAATCAAATTTCAAAAGCACGTATTGTGAGGATGAAAGGAGAATCTAATGAATCGAAATCGCCGACCTTTGCCTGGAAAAGCACGTAAAGCCTTGGAAAAAGAGATCAAGAAGGGCCAAAAAGAACTTCTCAATCCCGAGGACACTTCGCGTACGGATATTTTGACCCCCAACGAGGCACTCAAAAAATACTCGAAGAGAAAAAAGAAGATGGAAAAGCCTTTGATGGAGGCTGTCACAAAAGAGATGCGTGTAAAGAAAAAGAAAGCGGTGCGCAAGTCTTCGAAACGAACGACCCCTGGCAATGTGAAACATCGAGAGTCTTCTCCTGCCCACGTCCACCCTGAAGGAGAGCGTTGGCAAAAAACCCTCGACAAGCAAAATAAAACTAAAAGAAAAGTTTTAACTTCTAAGCTGCAAAAGCATAAGCGCGGGAAGTAGTAATTATCTATAGTCTGTGGTAAAATCGTTCCCTATGCGCATTGCTCATATCTCTGATCTTCATTTTGGCTCTATTTGTTGGAGCCCTTTGCAATTTCTTTCCAAAAGATGGACCGGAAATCTCAATTTTGTTTTTAAACGAAAGAAAAATTTTCACTATAACCGACTGATCGAGCTCATCGATCTTTTCAAACAGCAAAACGTCACGCATGTATTCATCACAGGGGACCTTTCTGTCACCTCTCGAAGAAAAGAATTTAAAATGGCACGGCGCTATATCGATCTCTTGAAAAATGAGGGATTTGCCGTCTTTACGATCCCCGGCAATCACGATCAGTATACGAAAAGAAGCTATCGAAAAAGATCCTTTTACCGCTTCTTTGATGCGAAATACGACAAAGGATGTTCTTTCGACCTCAAACAGGATAAGGTAACCTATACACCCCTTCAAGATGGCTTTTGGCTGATGGGTATCGACACTGCTGTGGCCACTTCGCTGATTTCATCGGAAGGATATTTCTCTCCCCAGCTGGAGGAAAATTTCACAAAAGCTCTAGAAGAAATCCCAAAACATGAAAAAGTGATTCTCATGAATCACTTCCCCTTTTTCTGCAATGATTCAACTAAAAAGCAGTTATTGCGAGGGACCCTTCTCAAAAACATCTTGCAAAAACATCCCAATGTGCTCCTTTACTTGCATGGACATACCCACAGGCAAACGGTAGCAGACCTAAGAGGAAGCGATCTTCCCATTATTTCAGACAGCGGCTGCACACCCCATAGCAAAAATGGGGCTTGCCATCTTTTTGATTTCGATGATAATAAGCTTAAGCTTGACGTCTATCGCTATGATGGTGAGTGGAGCAAGTCAGAATCGCACAGCTTTAAAACAACATGACCAAACCTTGGTATAATAAAGGCCTTCGCTTTGCATGCACCGAATGTGGCAAATGCTGCACAGGTGAGCCAGGCTACGTTTGGATCTCTCAACGAGAAATCGAAGAAATGGCCGAAACTCTGCAAATTTCTGTGAAAGAATTTATCCAGCAATACACTCGCGAGGTAGATGGCAATTTCTCTTTGAGGGAATTTCCTAGAACTTATGATTGCATTTTCCTTCGCGATGGAAAATGTCTCGTCTACAAGGCACGTCCCAAGCAGTGCCGCACCTTCCCCTTCTGGCCCGAAAACCTCGATTCAAAAGATGCTTGGGAAAAATGTGCGAACCGGTGCGAGGGAATCAATCATGAGCATGCTCCCGTGATTCCACTCAGTAAAATTCGGGAAAACCTTGAGGAAATGTAGCCTATGATGCCTAAAGAAATTGAAGACCGGATTGCAGAGTGGGAAAGTGGCCCCATTGACCAGATAAGCAAAGCAGAAATCCAAACTCTCAGACGAGACGATCCAGACAAGCTTATGGATGCTTTTTATTCGACTTTGTCTTTCGGCACGGGAGGGATGCGGGGCATCATGGGTGTCGGGTCCACCCGAATGAATATCTACACGATCCAAATGGCAACCCAAGGCCTTGCGAACTATCTTCTGCAGCAGCAGCCTAAGCGAGATCGCCACTACGTCTTCATCGGATATGACTGTCGCAATCACTCGTATGAATTTGCGATGCAGGCAGCACGAGTTTTAGCGGGCAATGGGATTGGCGTCTATCTCACCTTTGAGCTCCGCCCAACACCATATGTCTCCTTTGGCGTCCGGCAAAAAGAGTGCAGCGCAGGGATCATGATCACCGCTTCGCACAATTCCAAAGAATACAATGGCTATAAAGTCTATTGGAGCGATGGGGCGCAAGTCGTCGCTCCCCATGACAAAGGGATTGTAGAAGAAGCCCAAAAAATCACTAAGTTCGATCAGATACACCTCTCTGTCGAAAAATCCCCCCTCATAGAAATCATCAATCCTGAATTCGACTTTGAATATTTAGAGGCCATCAAAAAATTGCAAATCGATAAAGAGCAAGATCAAAAAGTGGGAGATCAACTCAAAATCACTTACACCTCCCTGCATGGAACAGGGATTAAACTCGTCCCCCGCGCCCTAAGGACTTTCGGCTTTACCAATATCAATCTCGTCGATCATCAAATTGTTCCCGATGGGAATTTTCCCACGGTTACACACCCCAATCCCGAGTATGCCGAAGCTCTTGCAATGGGAATCAATCAACTCGTAGATACATCCTCGGATATCTTCATTGCCACTGACCCCGATGCTGATCGGATGGCAGTAGTAGCCCTTCATCGAGACAAACCCTTTACCTTAAGTGGCAATCAAATTGCCATTCTCTGTCTCGAATACATTTGTAGAACCCTTCAGGCCCAAGAAAAACTCCCTGCAAATGGAGCGGCCATCACAACAATCGTCTCGACCGACCTTCTCAGTGTCATTGCCAAGAATTACAATATCGCCTGTTTCGAAGTGCTCACCGGCTTCAAATACATTGGAGAACTCATCCACAAATGGGAACAAGATCAATCACATCAATTTCTCTTTGGCGCCGAAGAATCATATGGCTACCTCATGGGAACCCATAGTCGCGACAAAGATGCCATCATTGCAAGCTGCCTCGTTGCAGAGATTGCTCTCTTAATGAAAGTCGAAGGGCGAACACTTGTCGACTTTTTAGAAGAGATCTATAAAAAGTACGGTCTTTTTTATGAGCAGCAAAAAGTGCTCGAATTTCCTCCTGGCCATGAAGGGATGAAAAAAATGCAGCAGATGATGCAACTTTTACGCACAGCAAGCCCAAAAAAGATCATGGGGCAAGATGTCACGACCATTGAAGACTATCATTCTGGGCTGCACGGGCTTCCCCCATCCAACGTCCTTCTCTATCGTCTTGCAGACAAGAGCAAAATCGTCGTTCGCCCTTCTGGTACCGAACCCAAACTCAAAATCTATGCCGCTGTGCAAGAACCAACTTTTGAAAATCTCGATGCAGGGATAGCGACCTGCCAAGAAAAACTCCAAAACCTCTTCAATGCCGTCGAAACCCTCTTTTAATCTAGCACTTGTAACAGGATCCACTTCAGGACTTGGCAAAGCTTTGGCCGATTTTCTGGAAGAAAAAGGGATCCAAGTGATCCGCACGGGAAGCAAAGATATCAATCTTGCCGATCCTTCCATGCGCAAAAAACTCCTCGAAGAGATCACAGAAAAAAAACCCGATCTGATTATCAACAATGCAGGACTTGGTTTTTATGGACTTTCTGTCGATCTTCCCATTGCCGATCAACTCACCGTTGTCGAGGTCAACTGCAATGCTCTTTTAGAAATCTCTCTGCATGCAGCCAAAACTCTTCTCGAAGCAGGCAAAGGCGGGACCATTCTCAACATCTCTTCCGCCGGAGCCTTTTTTGCCTTTCCAACCTTCAATGCCTATTGTGCTTCCAAGGCCTTTGTGAACCATTTTTCCCTCGCTCTAGACCTAGAACTCAAAGAAAAAGGAATTCGAATCCTTTGCGCTTGTCCGGGACAAATTGCCACCAATTTTCGCACCCGCGCTGCCAAAGGCTTTCCTCAAAAAACAGACAAGCGGACAATATCCATAGAAAAGGCGGTCCAATACCTCTGGAGGCAAATCCAAGTGCAAAAACCTCTTTATATTTTCGATTGGAAAACCCGTCTTATGGTTTGGCTTACTCGCCTCTTTCCCAGAGCCCTTCTAAATAAAGCATTATTGAAAAGCCTGAAAGATCGATACAAATAAATTTTTTTCCTTGTTTTTTTATTGAAGAACTAATTATAATATCTCTTAATAAAAACAGGAGATAATATATCATTACCAGTTCACCACGTACACCCATCCCACGGATCTTATATCGTACGTCGAACCTTACCCCCAAGACAACTTACAGAAGAAAGACTCAAAGAGCTGATCCAAATTTTCTGAGGCAGAATTGAGCATGATACTCATCTACAGGATGAATGCTATTATCTGGTCGTCAAAGCCTGTCAAAAAAGAGAATGGGAAAAACTTGAAAGCAATAAGGATGACATTAGCCTCCTCTGAGATCGCTGGGGCGGGATGTCCATTCTTCAGTATTTCATCGACACAGGCGATGCAGCCACAGCACAGCATCTCATTGATAGAGAAATTGCTCTTACATCTAAAGATCAGTGGGGTAAAAGTGCTATGGGTTATGCTATTAGTGAGCGTGAGCTAGCGAATTTTAAGGGAAATAGCGCGCTTGCTAACCGTTTAAATCAGATTATTGATGCATTTCCAAGACACTAAAATTCATCTTTTACCACAACCTATCTGACAAAAGCAAAGTAGTGTAACATTCTTCAATAAGGAAGATATCAATCACTTTCTTTTTTCTTTTTCTCGGGGTATTTGACCCGCAGATGCCCTGTAATAGAGAGGGTTTTGACGAGGGTCTTCTTGACAAGGCCCAGCAATTTCAATTTATGGCATAAATCTTTCTTAGATTCATCACTACCTCTTCAAACTTTGTATTTTTCATGCCGAAACTTTTTAAATCCACAGGTTTGCTTCGTTGCATCTGATCTAAAAATTTTTTCATGTCTTGTTTAATCGATACTGGTAAGAAGAAGGAATTCTCCATTGAAAGAAGTTGGTATAATCGAATGATATCATTTTTATGCTTACGAATCGTTTTCTCATCCACTTGCCCCCCGGAAGCCGTTTTCTCTGAAAGATCAATCCATGCACGGGCCTTCATGGGAATAAGATATTCAGGAGCAACTATTGGTAACCCATCTATTCTTCGTTTTCCTTCATGGATGAACTCATAGTAATCATCATTTAATAATATAGCTGATAAACTCGAAACTTCATCATCAATTGGAATTGGTGTTAAGTGACTTTCTTCTTTCAATGTAATCACTTTTGGCTTCCTCGAAAACAACTCCAACATCTGAGGAAAATTTTGATCCCTTGGAGAATAAAATCGGTAAAATAATTCTTTCCCTGTGCTCTTTTGTCGATGTTCATATCCACCCTTAGAGATAAATTCCCAGAATGCCTGTGCAAATTGTCGATCTAAGGCTTCAATGCATAAAACGATATCTAAATCTCTCGTTGCACGAAAAAGAAGGCCTGCTTCTTCCATAGCCAAAGTACATGCTGTCCCGCCTATTAGGACATATTTATCAACAAATGCATCGAAATGTATCTTGAATTTATCTAAACCACGGATCATTTCATTTTCTCCATTAAATTTTCTAAGGCAGCTTCAATTCTTTCGTCTTTGCTCTCCCGTAAGTTCAAAAACAAAGAAAAAGGATCAATCAGTCCTTCTTTCGCAAAAAGTTTAGGGTTATATTCCCAGATTTGCAATTCAATATCTGCCTCATCAGGTGAAAAAACTTCTTCCATAGATGGAAAATTTGCAAAATTCTTCCAATTTTCTTTAGAAATCGCATAGACAGGAAGCTTAGGCTGATTCAGCATTGAATACATCCCAAGAGCTGTTAATCCAGAAATACTTCCAAGCTTTTTAATTTCTTCTTTCCCATGTTGTTTCAATAACATTGTTTTATTTACAGGATTTGACATGACTGATTTTATTTGTTCCCATAATGGATATCTATCATTTTCGAAATAGAGCAAACGCTCTTTTCCTTTTCGAATCATTTTGCCAATATGCATAGATTCTAATTCATTGAAAACTCTTGTCATTGTCATTCGTGAATAATTCAATTCTTTAGCTAATTCAGAAGGCATGAATTTTTCTTTATCTTTATGAAGCAATACATAAATACAAACTGTTTGTGCAGCTGAACTTAAAACTTTTTTAATCTTTGGTGTTTTTCGAAAACGTTCCCTCAAATCTATACAAAATTCAGGTAGATACATTTGATTATCCGGAATAATAAAAGGAATATGTTTTTCGATTAAACGCTTACGATTGTAAGAAGAAATACGAGGTCGTACATAAACACAAAATCCAGTCCACTCCATTTCTAATTGTTTTATGTGTTTATTGAGTGTCGCTGGAGAAATTTCATCTTCTCCTCTAACAACTAGAAAAAGACAGGGTTTTTCTAATATTGAGCCTTGATAAAAGCCATACAGTTCCCTCAAGAAAAAAGGGATTTTCTTTTCCTTTTTCCATGGATGGATCACAAGCCGGAAATTCAGTACTTTAGCGAGATAATCTTTTAGCGCTTGCAGTATAGTCATCCCAACCTTATTTAGTAACTTAATAACTGCACAATAACACAACAGGGGTTATTGTGCAATAATCGAGTTACAACAGAGGACAAGCTCCTGACTCACAATAGCTTACAAAAACACTCACTCGCTTTCTTTTTTCTTTTTCTCGGGGTATTTGACCCTTAGATGCCCTGTAATGGAAAGGGTTTTGACGAGGGTCTTCTTGACAAGGCCCAGCTCTTCGAAGGTGAGTTGGCATTCGTCAAGCTGGTTATCATCGGATTTTTCTTTGACAAGCTTGTCGACCATCGCTTGGAGGGCTTCTTCGCTGATTTCATCAAGAGATCGAGAAGCTGCTTCTACTGTATCCGAAAGCATGATGATCGCTGATTCTTTGGTGTGGGGCTTTGGGCCGGGATAGCGGAACAGTTTTTCATCGACTTTTTCTTCTTCCCCTCCCATTTGCTCAAGTTGTTTGTGATAGAAATAGTAGACAAGGGTCGTTCCATGGTGTTCGCGGATAATGTCGATGAAGCTCTGTGGCAAACGGTGTTTGCGAGCAAGAGCCTCCCCTTCTGGGACGTGGGCAATGATCACTTGGGTCGACTCAAGGGGCGTGAGAAGTTGGTGAATATTAAAACCGCCCAGTTGGTTTTCGGTAAAGTAATGGGGATTGAAGAGTTTTCCAATATCGTGATAGAGAGTGGCAACTCGACAGAAAAGGCCATTGGCGCCAATGGCTCGAGCGGCGATCTCGGCCAGATTTCCGACGACAAGACAGTGTTGATAGGTCCCAGGAGCTTCAACACTGAGTCGGCGGAGCAATTCATTATTGGGGTCCATGTATTCCATTAGCGTCATGTCGGTCATGACATGGAAAATTGACTCGAGAAGTGGAAGCAAGACAATGACAAATAGAGCAATTATGGTAATGAAAATAAATGAGCTGACCAAATCTTCGATGAGTTGCAGTGGAATGAATACATTTTGGGCCAAATTGAATGCGATGATGACAGGAATACAGGTGAGCCAAACTTTTGCAAGGACAGAAAACACTTCTTTCCGTTTATGCATATTGCGGGCAAAGAGGATGGTGACCCATGAAGCAATGAGGTTGAGGATGAGAAAGCGGTCATGATCAATTGCAAGTGTGACCCCAATGACAATTGCGAGAAATGCTGAGCCAAATAGTGCAACTTCAGACCCTACGAGAACTAAGATCAAAATAGCAGCAAAAGGGACAATGATCGGAAAACGGAAAATATCGATGAGATAGGTGGCTTTATTGACCAAAAGGTATTCGGAAAATTTTGCGAAAATGAGTGTTAAAATGACAATCGTCACAAGGAGGGTCATTTTCTGCAGCGAATTGAGGATTTTGGGGTGGTTGATCCGGAAATAAATGATGCTGAGCACAGTGAATAAGAGGGAAAGGAGCAAGCTCCCAAAGATGGTTCGGATAGCAAAGGGATTGCGCTCTTTGGCAATCGCCCCTTTCATTGCTTGCAGCATAGCAAGATGGCGTCCTGTGACCCTCTCTCCAGGTTCAATGATCCGCTCCCCTGCTCTCATTGGGGTATATTGGTCGGGAACTTTATCTTGAACGACTTGACGTATAAACCGTTCTGAAGTGCTATCCTGTTGCAATGTCCAGGTCTGATTTTCAAAAGAATTAAGGACAAAATTTGCTGTTTCGGTAGAAAAATTTCCCGCAACAAATGCCTTTTCGCGCACTTTATTCCAAAATGACCTGGGAAGGACTGTAGGTTCTTGGAGATTTTCTGGGGTATAAAGATAATAATCTTCTGTCGAAAGGCCATAGTCTTTCATTTTTTGCAGAGTACGGGAATTCGTAAAGCGAGCATGAGAGAGAATTTCTTCAATGGCATCAGCTCCTCGATAGAGCTCATCAAATGTGGATTGTTTTAGCTTGTCACGCCAATCTGATCGAGTGAGGAGATAACTTTCAAAATCAAAACGAATTTGACGCAGTTGTTTTTCTTTGATCCGATAGATCGCACCAATATCGCGAACAGACTGCTGTTTGATAACGAGGGTAGCCTCTTCGTCTGGAAACTCGAAATCGACATGGGCAATGATGTAGCGTTCAGCAATGGTTCCCTGCTCGATTACATCCAGCCTCACTTCACGAAAATGAAGAAAAAGGGCAAGCGTAATAAAAAAAAGAATCACAACGGTGAGTCGTTTTGTGAAATGGCCTTCCCCGAGCCATTCCTTCCACTGAATTTTCTTTTCCTTCGATTTTCCCTTCATCGCCTTCATTCAAAATAGGTTGCGGACCAAATAGTCTACCAAATCTATATAAAATAGTTCCAATCTTTTATATACTGCCAAAGGCCTGTTTTTGTGAATGTGAATGTGAATGAAAAAAAAATTCACTCATCCCCTTTTTTCTGCTAAGCTATCATTTTTATCGGGCGAAAAATCATTATGCAAAAACTCATCACAGGTATTCATAAATTCCAACGAGAAGCAATTGGACAATACCAAGAGTTATTTCAACGGCTCTCCAAAAAAGGTCAAAATCCACACACACTATTCATTACGTGCTGCGACTCTCGAGTATTAGCTGAGCTCATTACCCAAAGCCAGCCAGGTGATCTTTTTGTCGTCAAAAACATTGGAAATATTGTTCCCCCTGCCCATGTGATGAGTCAGACAAATTCTACAGCCGCTGCCATCGAATTTGCTGTTCAACAACTCAAAGTCCAAGACATTGTTGTATGTGGCCATTCCCAATGCGGCGCAATGGAAGCATTGCTAAAAGACTTGCCAGAATTAGATCAATCTCCCCATTTATGCAAATGGCTCGAAGTGGCAGCACCTGTTCGCAAGGTCATTGAAAACAAATACAAGCACATCACAGACACTGAAAAAGTAGCCTCGATTGCTGCAGAAGAAAATGTCTTATTTGCCTTAGAAAATCTTCGCACATATCCTTGTGTAAAGAAGCGACTCGAAGAAAAAACACTACGGTTACATGGTTGGTTTTTTAAGATTGCTACAGCTGAACTATTTTTTTACGATCCCACTACAGAAC
>QIGB01000011.1 GCA_003228815.1 Chlamydiota bacterium
AATTCATGCCAATAGATCTTAGGCATAAGGAGTTCAGTTATCAAGAGAAAAATTTATTCCTGACTTTGCCATGAGTTTTTAAGGACGTACAAATAATCACACCACCATAACAAAGTGGGTCCACGACCATCAAACAACTGTGAAAACTCTGCAAGTCGCAGGCCTCATTTTAGGTTCAGCAGCTCTTGCCGCAACTTTTGTGCTCTTTCCAGTCGCTGATGTGGTTGTAGTCTCTGCAATAGGAATATTTGGAGGCTTTTCTATCCTGATATCTACAATGAGTTGGCTTTTTCTCAACTATGTCACTTGCGCCAAACATGACATTTCCCAACATTATTACCGTGAAGCTGAATGCATAGGTGGACGGTTGTATTATCGCGGCCATATCCCCATTCTTGAACTCGGCCCCGAAAATCCTGGCTGGGCACATGGCTATCTTTTGGGCTCTCATATTTTTCAATTAAGAAAAAATTTGAATCTCGCCATCCATGGCATCCTCATGCAACCACGCGCCAATAAATTGTCGAAGACCCTTCATGAAATACGCCAACACATTCCGCATTCATATCAGAAAGAAATGCAAGAACTTGCTGAAGGCTATAATTGCTGGGCAAAAGAAGCTGGCGTATCAACGTCGATGACTTCAGATGATGTGTTATTGATGCATCTCATCGCTGATTCAAAACACTTTCATCCTAAAACAATAGAAAATACACTCGTAAGCGCCCCTTCCAAAGAGGGAGGGCTACTCGATGCTGTAGCTTGTACTTCCCTTCTGCATCGAGACTCTAAAAATGGGATGCTCTTTGCAAGAAATATGGATTGGTGCCCATTCGGACAAGGAGGAGCTGCGAGCCTCGTTATAGTTTGGAAAGAACAAGGTGTCGCTGCTCTAGGAGTTCCAGGAATGATTGGAGCGGTTACAGGGTGGAATCGCAGTCGGCTCACTGGTGCTATGAATGTCTGTCCAGGAACAACCAAAAGCATCCGCGGGATGCCTTCTATGTTGTTTAACCGCCACATTCTTGAGTCTTCGGATACAGTAGGAGATGTTAAAAGGCTGATCGAGAAAGTCAGACCGCTTGGGCCTTATCATTTGACTATTGCTGATAAGCAAGGGGATGGAAGCTGCATCTCATTTTATCAAGATGAACAAGAAAAAGATCACATTCGACATGCACGTAAAGAGGCAGAAAAACCTCTCCTAGTGGTTAATTGGAGATATCCTGAATGCAAAGGCGGCTCATTTAGCAGCGCAGGAAGGACTCAGCTTCTCACTCGATATTTTGAGCAAGCATCCAAAACCATTTCCCACGAAGAACTTGATTGGCGGGCATTGATGGCAAATGCCTTGAAACTAACACCTCTTGTCAATTCATGGATCACCATGCACAGTTTGCTATTTGCCCCAGAAAAAGATGAAGTCTCGATGAGCTGGGATAATGGCTATGCTGCATCGATGCCAAAAGAGCACATTTCAATGAGTGAAGTTTTCGTTTAAAATTTTTATTGTGAAGAATAGCGGTAGTCGGACTTGAACCAACGACCTTCGGATTATGATTCCGCTGCTCTAACCAACTGAGCTATACCGCCAAAGAAACTGTACCTAGTGAATCTTGTATCGTATTTTTTGGCAATGGAGATCGATTAGCGGGGAGAGGATTCGAACCTCTGACCTTTGGGTTATGAGCCCAACGAGCTAACCACTGCTCCACCCCGCGATAAAGTTAAGAGGTAAGGATAATCTAGAAGGTCTTTATACTCAAACAAAATGAAAAATTGGTTTTTGACCGTATCGGTTTACCTTTCGCTTTTTCATCTACTCCTCGCTCCGTGTCCATGAACACTGCAGCTCGTCATATCTGAGAAAGCGAAGGAACCTCTTTGTCAAATTCCCAATTTTTCATTTTGTTTGAGTATAGCTCAAGAGATAAGGTTGTAAAGCTTCCCAGGTCGCTTCAAGTGGCTGAGAACCACGAGCTGCAAGATCGGAGGCATTTTGCGCAAGGATTAAGGCTTTAGGGATTGCCTTTGAAAGGTCCTGATGAGGAGTTTGGATGCCTGCTTGGGCATTGAGGACGAGATCCACAAGTTCTTTTTGAGTCTCCATATGGGGACCAAAAAGGACGGGAATTCCTGCTTGGATCGGTTCAAATATGTTGTGCCCACCCGTGCCGGGAAGGAAACTCCCCCCGACGATGGCAAGATCACTAAGTTGATAACAAATGTGGAGAATGCCCATTTGATCCACTAGTTGAACATTGGGATAGGGATGTTTTTCGAGGAATTTTTTCACTTGGGCGAAACGCTCAGGTCGACGAGGGGCAAGGAGTACTTTGGCATCCTGAATATGAGGGAGAAGTATCTCTTCCTCCCCTTCATGCGTCGAACCGATGGTGATCACTCGATCTGTTGGAAGCAGGCCAAAATGATCTCGCCAAGTTTGCATCTCTTTTGGGGTGAGTTTTTGAGAAGGTATGGAGAGTTTGAGATTCCCCGTAATGGTGATTTTTTCTGGAGGTATATAGAGGGATTGAAAACGGGTTGCATATTCGGTGTTTTGGATACATAGTCGATCGATTTGAGCAAAGATACGTTTGGAAAATGATGGAAATTTGGCAAAACGAGCAGAAGAACGGGCGGAGATTTTTCCATTGAGAAGAACGACTTTGCCTTTTTGCTTTTTTACCTCGGAAATCAGGTTCAGCCAAAAATCACTCTCTGAAAGAAGTAAGAGATCGGGTTTGAGGCGAAAAACAAGTCGTCGCATGATCCACGACAAATCGAGAGGGAGAAAGAAGTAGCCATCTGCATTTGGAAGGCTCCGTTTGGCTTCATTGTGTCCTGTTTTAGTGGTTGATGAGAGGAAGAATGCGGCCGTTGGGTATTTCGTGCGAAGCCTTTCATAAATGGGGATCATCGCTTTTGTCTCCCCTACTGAGACCATGTGGATCCAAATGGAGGGAGTTTTGCTGGAAGGCTTGGGAAGTTGAAAGCCAAATCGTTGCAGACGGCTTCCCCGGTACTTTTTTTGGATGAGCCATTTGGGAATACAGTAAATAGCTCCAAGTAGAAGGCAAAAATCGTACAACATTTAGGACTTCACAACGATGTTGAGCAATTTGTTGGGAACAAAGATCACTTTTTTGATTTCTCCTTCTAAATGTTTGGCAATTTTGGGTTCTGCTTTTGCAAGAGAAAGGAGCTCTTCTTGGCTCTTGTCTTTGGGCAATTCCCAACTTCCTCGCAATTTTCCATTCACTTGAATCACATAGGTTGTGCTCGTGTCGACAAGATATGTGGTGTCGACTTTGGGAAATGACATGTGGGTGAGGCTCTCAGTCTCTCCAAGATGTTCCCAAGCTTCTTCGGCCAAATGGGGTGCAAAAGGATAGAGAGCTTGGGTTGCCATTTTCTGCACACTTTTTGGATATGCTGGAAGAGATGTGAACGCATTCATAAATTCCATCATTTTTGCAATCGCTGTATTGAAATGCAGACCCTCGATATCTTTTTCAACGCCATGAATCAAGCGATGGCCTAATTTCAGAGCTTCTTCACTTTCTTCTTCGGTCGCTTTCTCGGAAAAGATCATTTCATAAAAACGGTTGAGAAAGCGTCGGCAGCCATGAATGGCATCGCTATTCCAGAGTTTTTCTTTTTCAAAGGGGGCCATGAACATCTCATAAAGGCGCAGAGAATCAGCTCCATAATCTTCGACGATTTCATCAGGAGTGACTCCATTGAGCTTTGATTTCGACATTTTTTCGATTTGCATGTGCACTTTTTGGCCTGTTCCCATTTGAAAGTAGGCGCCATCCTTTTCTTCTACTTCTTCTGCAGGAACATAGCCTCCCCGAGGAAGTTTATAGGATCTTGCAGTGACAAGGCCTTGATTGCGCAAAGTTTGGAAGGGCTCAGTGGTCGAGACGAGACCGCAATCATGAAGAACTTTATGCCAGAAACGCGCATAGAGAAGGTGAAGAACAGCATGTTCTACTCCCCCTACGTACATGTCGATGGGCAACCAGTATTTTTCCTTTTCTGCATCCCAAGCTTCCTTGTCATTGTGTGGATCGAGAAAGCGTAAGTAATACCAGCACGATCCAGCCCATTGGGGCATGGTGTTGACTTCTCTTTTTGCTGATTTCCCCGTTTTGGGATCGGTGATATTGACCCAATCTGGCACACGTGCAAGCGGGCTATCTCCGTTTTCTGTTGGCTTGAAGTCGATCAGTTCGGGAGGGCAAAGAGGGAGTTCACTCTGATCTAGAACCCGCTTCGTTCCATCTTCAAAATGGAGGATGGGAAAAGGCTCTCCCCAATAGCGTTGCCGAGAAAAAAGCCAATCGCGGAGCTTATATGTGATTGTCCGCTCGCCATTGCCCGTTTTTTCCAGCCAATCAGACATTTTTTCCTTGGCGACTTCGAAGGTATCGTTATTGATATCGAGCTCATCATTTTTACTGTTGCAGATCACGCCAGATGCCATCCACCATTTTTTCCCTGCAAGAACATCTCTTCGGACGGTTTCGGGAGTTTGTCCTTCTGGAATGAGATCGGGATTGTTTTCAACATCTGGGTCGACGATCGGAAGGACGGGCAGGTCAAAAATATTGACAAATTCAAAGTCCCTTTCGTCTCCGCTGGGAACACCCATCACAGCCCCTGTTCCATAGCCCATGAGGACATAATCAGCGACCCATATGGGAACTTGTTGTTGATTGGCAGGATTGATCACATAGCCTCCTGTCCAAACTCCCGTCTTTTCTTTTGCAAGATCGGTCCTCTGTAGATCGCTTTTTCCAGCCGCTTTTTTCTTGTAATCGTCTACAAGGGCTTTTTGCTCTGTTGTCGTCACCTGGTCAACGAGAGGATGTTCTGGAGAGAGGACAAGAAAGGTAGTCCCAAAAAGGGTATCGTGGCGAGTTGTGAAGACAGTGATTTTTTCCTGAGAACCGACGATAGAAAAATGGATTTTGGCTCCTTTGCTCTTTCCAATCCAATTTCTCTGGAGACGCTTGAGATGGTCCGGCCAGTTGAGAAGGTCAAGATCATCGAGGAGTTGTTCTGCATAGGCGGTGATCTTGAGGACCCACTGACGTAAGGGGCGCCGCTCAACGGGATAGCCTCCCTCTTTAGAGACTCCTTCTTCGACCTCTTCATTTGCGAGAACAGTTCCGAGCGCAGGGCAATAATTCACAAGCATTTCCGCTTCATAGGCAAGCCCCTTTTCATAGAGCTTGGTAAAAATCCACTGGGTCCACTTGAAGTATTTGGGATCGCTAGTGGCCATTTCGCGGTTCCAATCGTAGCTGAGGCCTAAGGATTTGAGCTGTCGTCGGTAGGTAGCGATGTTTTTCTTCGTTGTGACTTCTGGGTGGGTCCCTGTTCGGATCGCATACTGCTCAGCAGGGAGGCCAAAACTATCCCAGCCCATGGGATGGAGGACATTATACCCCTTCTGTCTCTTGTAACGCGCGAGAATATCCGTAGCTGTATATCCCGTCACATGGCCCACATGAAGGCCTGCCCCAGAGGGGTAGGGAAACATATCGAGGATGTAGTATTTTGGTTTCGCATGATCCACTTCGCATTTGAACATCTGGCGATCTTCCCAAATCTTTTGCCATTTTTGTTCAATCCGCTGGTGATCGTATTTACTCATATTCATAACTCCAAAAACCGATTTCAATCTAACTCGATCAAGTTTAACCCATTCCATAGATATAAGCTAGGGGCCCTTAGATATAAGCTAGGGGCCCTTGTCAAAAAATACTTCAAGACATATAGTAATAAACTAGGCAAGAAAAAATTTTCTAGAAATTGATTTTCAAAGGATATTATGGCTGAAATTGCAACATTTCGAAAAAACAAGATTGAATTAACGGAATATGACTGCTCTAAAGACATTCATAACCGTGTTTTGATGGCAAAATTTTCTCCATTAGATGTCGAAATTCTCGAGGAAATCCTCTATAGCTCTCTCCGCATACCTGTTTCTGTCCTTCAGAAGAATCTCGATATTGAGGAAACAGCCCTTTCCCCTACTTTGGATCGCCTCACGAAAACGGGGCTATTTAAGGTAGTCGCCGATCACGTTCTCGTCGATAAAGAAATGCGCAAATACTACGAATTGCAGATTCTTAAATTCGAAGAAGATTTTAAACCGGGAATGGAATATCTGCAGGGATTGCTTCGCAAAGTCCCTATTCACGTTCTCCCCAATTGGTATTCTATTTCTCGTACTTCCAATAACATCTTTGAATCCATCGTCGAAAAACATCTGGCAACACCCCTGATTTTTCAGCGATATCTGATGGAACTGAATCTTTCAGATCCAGTGCAAAAAGGGATACTCAACGCCGTCTATCAATCCCCCAATTATGAAGTCGATGCTGCGGATATGATCAAAAAGTTTGATCTTTCGCAAGCAGAGTTTGAAGAGCATATGCTCTTTCTCGAATTTAGTTTCGCCTGTTGCATCAAATTTGCGAGAGAAAAGAAAAGTTTTAAGCAGATCATTTCTCCTTTTCATGAATGGCAAGAATATCTCTGCCATGTACGCGACACAGAGCCTGCTTCGATCATCGATGAAGAAAAAGTCCAGCGGGTGAAAGAGAATGATTTTGCCCTCGTTGAAGAAATGAGCGCCATCCTTGAGCTTGCGAAAAATAAACCCATTACGAAAGCCATTATCCCCTCTTTGCTAAAACAATATCCAGAATTTGATGAAGAAGAATTTTCCTACTACGTTGAGAAGCTTTGCGCCCTCAATTTAGCCGATCAAGAAAGACAGCAAACAGTGTGTACAAGTGACTCGCTCGCATGGCTCAAAATGGATTTGACCGATCGCGCACTTTACCTCTATCGCCACCCCCTAAATTACCTCGAAGATCCCGATCTTCCTGAAGAACTTTGCCAACACCGGATGCTGCGAGAAGCAGAAAAATGTTTGAGTCGCACTGTCAATACGGGTTGGGTTTTTCTTGATGACTTTATCAAAGCCATTTTCATTCCTCTGAAAGAAGAACATATGATCAAATTGGTTCGCCAAGGCAGAACATGGAAATATCAGCTTCCAGAGTATTCTGAAAAGGAAATCTCCTTTTTTAAAGCTGTGATTCAAAATTGGCTTTTTGAGTTGGGTATCACAGCTCTTGGCACGGTAGCGGGGCGCGAATGTTTTACCCTAACCCCCTTTGGCCAGGGACTGTTTGGCGATGACTAAACACAAAGATCTCGTATCCAATCGCAAAGCATTCCACGATTATGAGATTCTCGATACCTTTGAGGCCGGCATTTCCTTGATGGGCTCGGAAGTGAAATCACTGCGGGCTAATCAAGGGAGTTTGCAAGATGCCTATGTGCTCATCTCCGATCACGATGTCATCCTCAAAAATGCTTCTATTGCTCCCTACTCACAAGCAGCCATGTTTGGCCATGAGGAGAGACGCGCTCGAAAGCTTCTTTTGCATAAACGAGAAATCGACAAACTTCTCAAAGCAACGCAAGATAAAGGGATTGCTCTGATTCCCCTCGCAATTTATACCAAGGGTGGCTTCATCAAAGTCAAAATTGGTGTTGCCCGTGGAAAAAGGGCCTACGACAAGCGCGCTGCAATCAAAGAAAAAGAACAGAAGCGGGCAATAGACAGAGCCATGAAGCAATTTAACCCGTAACTGCTACCTTATCCCCGCATAAGAAGTTCTTTTAAGAATGCAGTTTTGGGGATGAGCGGCGAATGCAACTCCAAAGAGTTGGATGAGCCGAGAAGCTCCAAAGATGCGCTCTTAAAAGAACTTATTGGAGGGCTAAATGGTTTTTTATGAGAGTTTGGTTCATCTATGGAAAGGACAAAATATTTTGATTTTTCACAATAGCTTCAGGCAATCTTTCACATCTTTTCCTTCCCAGATATCTACTGATATCTGCCCAGAAAAATTTGCAAAATCTTACCTAAATCTAATATGGAAAATCAAAAGATAAGGTGGCAGTCACGGGTTTAAGTAAAATCTCTAGAAAGATTCAAAAAGAATGCTCTCAGATCATGAAACGTCATTGACGAAAGGGAACTTTTTCGCTATGTTAAGACCTTACAAGCGAGGTAAGCAATGAAAGTACAACTGAAGCGTTTTGATTTTGCGAAACTAATCGGCAAAATTCAAAGTATTGTCCCTACAAAACCATCGATCCCAATTTTAGCCAATGTCCTTCTCGAAGCTGATAATGGACAAATCATCATCAGCGCAACCGATCTAACAGTAAGTATGCGCGTTTTTGGTGAGGCAAACGTGACAAAATCTGGTGCAATAACTCTTCCTGCTCGCCGCCTATTTCAACTTACGCGTGAGTTGACTACTCCAGACATTGAAATTGAAATGACATCACCTGAGGTGGCTGAAGTCCGCTCAGGAACTTCTGATTTCCGCATTCAGGGAATGCACAAGAGCGAATTCCCCGCACTTTCCGACCTCTCTGAAGGCTATCAACTCCTCTTCAAATCAGAAATGCTCAAAGATATGCTCATACGCACAGCTTTTGCCGCTGCAAAAGATGATTCGCGCCAAGTTCTCAATGGAATTCTCATGCAGAAGGCCAGTTCTCTCGCCACTTTTGTCGGAACAGATGGAAAGCGTCTAGCCCGCAATCAAATGGATGTCGAAACCGATTCTCAGGATGCCGGTTCGTACATCATTCCTCTTAAAGCGGTCGATGAAGTAGTCAAACTGCTCGATGAAAAAGATGAAGATGCCAAGCTCATCCTCATGCCAGAGAAAATCGCCATCGAAGTATCAGGCTGCCTTTTGATCACAAAACTCCTGTCTGGCCAATATCCAGAAGTCTCTCGTGTGGTCCCGCAAAAATCTGAAAGCACCATCACCTTGCATCGCGATGAACTGATTGCTTTATTGCGTCAAGTGGCTCTATTTACGTCTGAAGGGAGCAATTCCGTCCAGTTTACATTCTCTGATGGAGCACTGCAACTGACAGCAACTTCGGGTGAGATTGGAGAGGGAAAAGTAAGCATGCCGGTCAATTACAGCGGCCCCAAGCTCGAGATTGCCTTCAATCCTCACTATTTCTTGGATATTTTACGGCATTGCAAGGATGAAACCGTGCAATTTGATGTTTCAGATTCCTACAATCCAGGCCTCATCACAGACTCGTCCAAGGCCGAGTTCGTCATCATGCCTATGCGGCTCGAGGCTTGAATAAAATAAATTTTTCATCCATACTGCTTACCATTTCTTCATGGGAGCATGTATGGCCTCTAGTTCATCTTCAATAAGCCCTAATCCTCTTTCTATGACACTTGAGGAGTTCACCATCAAAAAGCTCGATCCGGCGCGGATAGAGCAAGACTATCGAGCCAAGAAAAAGCTAGAAAAAGAGACTCCTCCCCCTTCTCTCAATTCCCTGATCGAATTCATCATCCAACAATACAGAGAAGTCCATAAACACGAGTTCCATGAAAGGGATAAAATTTTTGAAGAAATTGTTCTTTCAGAAAGCACTTGGAATCCCATTCTTCATAACGGATTTGCACTGAAAGTATATATCTGTAGTGTAAGAATCCTCACTAGAATCGGAAATATGTTCGTACAGCTGGGGGAAAAAATTCCATCCAATAAAGAGAATTCCTTTCTGCTTTTTTTCCATCGAACAATAAAAAAAACCCGTGAAATTTTTGCTTTGACAAGAGGAACGCGAGGATATCATCCCGTCCAACACTATACCGATTACCATTTCCCCAAAAAAATTGCCTATCGACTTCTTGATCCAGAAGAACGATCGAGAGAAACAGCTCAAATGATTATTGGTCCCGTAGTAACCGATCAAAAAATTCTCCGGTCCACCGAAGCATTTGATCCCAATCTCCTCCACAAGATTTATACGGGATTTCAAACCTGTCTAAGAAGAAATGCCTCCCTACTCGCCTTGTCTTCATTTCACAACAAAGAAGGATCCATTCCCCAAAGTAGAGCCGAAGTAGAAATCAAAACAGGGGGATTGCGTATACACAAAACCCTCCCTCTTGAAGAATACCCCTTTATTTTAAATCATTTTTCTTTCATTGATCGAGCTGAAAAAACATTTTGCTATCAGTATCCTCTTCCTAAAAGAAGAAGAGTTGAAGAAGATCGTCAGGAAGATTTTGCTTTTCTTGAATACTTTACTCCTGTTTCTATTCATATTGCTAACAGCTTAACTCGGATGATCAGACAATCTCTTGTTGAGCAATTGAAAGGCAAACCATTACAAGATTGGGAATTCTGCCATCCTCATGTGCAAGATTATTTTCATGCCCACGATTTTACAATTCGTCATCAACGTTCTGGCTGGATTTATAAAAATGACTGGAAAGATGATAGGATTTCATTTTTTCATCTCATTCAAATTTTGAGAAGAGATTTCCTCTCTTTACATGCCAATAAAGAACTATTGGAAAGAGGGCTAGAAGAAGTCAAGTTTGGATTCCGAAAAGGAGCTTTTTGGGATTATGCCCCCCTCATCGCTTGTATTAGTGGACAAATGCATGCCAAATCAAAATCTGGCGAAGACCTTTCCTTTTTTAAACTCAACCATAACTGGTTTCAGATCTCCAAAAGCCTGATCCACAGAGTGAGTGACGAATTCAAAAAAATGTTTACCTCTGATCTCCTTGAAAAAGGAGATGAAGGGTTTCTATCTCGTCCCTGGCAACCCAAAAAAGCGATGATTTCTCTCAAGGATTTCTCAGATCAATTAAAATGTTCAGAAGAGGAAGCAAAAGAATTATGCAATACAAAAGTCCGTTACATCACAGAAGAAGGGAAAGTAGAGCACAACGCGCTAGAAGGTGGCCTTTTGCAACATCCAGTTCTTGCGCATTTTCAAGAAGAAATTGAAGAGCTACTAAAAAATGAGAAACTAAAAAAAGAAGATTTCGTGGAAGCACTTGTCAAAAATTGCTTTGCAGCATGTGTTTGGGAAGAACTCACAAAAGAGCGTCAAATAGGCAAAATAAGGAAAGCAAAATTCGGAAAAACAGAGAGAGAAGTAGTAGAAATCCAAACACCTTTTCTTCCCAAGAAGCACAAAATGCAAAAATATGTGAAATCCCTCCAGGACCTTGCTCATGAAACACTGCACACCATGGATGAAGGAAAATATAACGAAGGATATCTCTATGACGTCCTTCGAGAAAATAAAACTCCTTATAAAGCTACCGAAAGTGGTTGGCTACCAGGAGATCGGATTTGTCCTCAAGGAATCGAACTTTTCGATGTTCTCCATTTTCCGGAGCAACGGGGAAGAGATCCTAAAGAAACTCCTCTATTTGTCTATCACGTAAAAGAAGGATTTGGCCAAAAAACACGAAGTGCTTGTTCTCAACTTCTCAATGCAGCAAGAATGATTCAAGAAGTCCGAAACGGAAAAACAAAAATTTTGGATGATTTTTATGCTGAGGCCACTTCAACCTCAGAGAAATCTGATTATCGAAAAAAAGTAAAAAAACAAATCATGGCCTTAGGCAAGCAAGGATTCAAAGATCTATTTTTAAAAAGAAAAATTGTGTTTGTCTATGCTTTTGTCGACGATCGAAAAACAGCTTTCAAAATTCAAAAGGACCGCGTTGATCCTCAGACATTTTCTGTGGAGAATTTTATTCAAAATAAAACGGAAGCTGTCGGGAAAAGCATATTTGAAGCATTGCAAAAAGAGGAAATCTTAACGCCTGAAGGGGAAAAAGGAGAGAAATTCCCCAAAGGATACACCGTAGAAGAATGGAAAACAGACCATCCAGACCTTGTAAAATACAAGCAATTTGTATGGAATCTTCTTGCAGGGGATGTAAGTCACTTTCAATCCCTCATTGGCAGGATGGACCTCTTGCACACCTTTGCACAAATCAAAGGAATGGGATTTTCTTGCCGAATTTCTCAAATCCCTCGTCCTTTTCAAATCATTGGAGATAAAGATGATCGACCTTCGGTTCTACACTGGGGTGAGGTGGATGATGAAATCGGATCTGCAATGCAATTAGAAGAAGAAACAATACTATTCTATCGCACACCCTGGCAAGTGGAAGCAGAAGGATGGGTAATGCAAAAGACATTGGGAGATGGATCGTGCGCATTTCATGCTCTACTTGGCACCAAAACTGATGAAGAGTACAAATGCGATCCCAAAAAAGAACGCAAAGATTTTGTAGATAAATTGAAAGCCATACTCAATGCGAATAAAAACGGCTTTACAAATCCAAACGTGCAAAAATGGTATGAAGCAAATCTGAAAAGTGCAATTGAAGAAGCGGATAAACCCTATGATGAAGAAAATATCATGAGAAAATGTGCAAAAATGCTTTTGGGAAAAAGCAAATTTTTTGCAGATTATCAAAAAAAGAAGTTCTACCAAAACCTATTAAAAAAAGAACAAGAACTGATTAAAAATGAAAAAGCTAAACAAAATTTTTGGAGTCAGTTTACAAAGAACCAAACACAAGAAAGCTATAAAGAATCTCTTACCGAGAATGAAGAATTGCTCTATTTTTCTTTTGAAAAAGCAATGCCAAAATTAGAAAAGTTATCGAAATCGTCAAAGACATACAAATGGCTCGCCGCCCCCCTAAATGAAATAAAAACTCTCAAAAATGAAAAAGAAGAAAGCAAAAACAAACTCTTGAAAAGCCCAGTTGTAATGACAAATTTCCTCAAAAGCCTTGAAGATCCTTCTTATTGGCTCAGTGATGATGAGTTGCAAATGCTTGCTCACATCCATGGGAAAAGAGTGGAGATCATCCGTGAAGATGTGACATCAGGTGACTATGGGTGCAATAATCATCTAGATCTTAAAAAGCGAGAGGAAGATGGCCGTCCTTCTTTTATCATCCATGGAAGCCAAAATCACTATAGCCGCTGCGTGCCATTTACAGGATAATACTCTTTCAATCCCATAACGTTCGCAGCTTGATATTTAAGAAATCTTAATCCATACTGCATCCTTTTTTAAAAGGATAAAGCATGGCAACTATTGCATCTCCAGCAAGCCCTGTTCCTCTCACTACAAAGTTTGAAGAATTTAGCATCAAAAAACTCGATCCAGTTCGAATGGAAAGAGATTATCGCTTTGAAAAAAAGCTCAAAAAAGAGGATCCTTCTCCCCATCTCAGTGATTTGATTACTTTCATCATCCAAGAATATAAAAAACAACAAAAAAAAGAATTTCAAGAAGATGAAATATACTTTGATCCCATAAAGATTCCAGAGGGTACATGGAAGGACAACGAGCATCATGAATTTTCTCTTCGCGTCTATGTGTGCAGTATTAAAATCGTGAATAAAATTGCAACAATACTCGAAAATCTTGGGGCAAAAATCCCACCCTCGCGAGAAAATTCCTTCCTTTTCTTTCTTTATCGGACAAAAAAAGCCCATGAAATCTTTGCTTTGACAAGAGGATATCGAGGATATTTTCCTGTTCAGCCCTATACAGATTACAATTTCCCAAGAAAAATCGCCTATCGTATTCTCAACCCAAAAGATCGTTCAAAAGAATCTGCAAAAATGCTCTTAGGACCTGTCATCTCCGATCAGAAAATTTTCCGCTCTATTGAGGCATTCGATCCAAGTGATCTCCATAAGATTTATACAGGATTTCAGACCTGTATTAGACAAAATGCTTCTTTATTGGCTCTCTCACCTTTTCACAAAAAAGATGGTTCTATCCCGGAAAAAACAGCGGAAGTTGAAATCAGACAAGGAAATTTACGAATACACAAATCCCTTGCTTTTGGCCATTATCCACCTATCATAGATTTATTCTCCCAAATAGATTGTGGAGAAGAAACTTTTTGTTATTCTTATCCAAAAACAGAGAAACCAATCCCAGAAATTGATAGCAAAGAAGATTTTGCTTTTCTCGAGTACTTCGTTCCCATTCCTCCTCATAATGTGACCAAATGTAATCAGTTAGTAAAAGAAAAACTAGCTGAGCAAATAAAAGGGAAAGAATTATATGATTGGGAATTTTGTCATCCTCATGTAGATGATTACTTTCATGCGCATGATTTTATACTTCGATACAGACGAGTAAAACAAGCTACCTATGAATGGAAAGATGAAAGGATCTCATATCCCAAACTCATTCAGATTCTCAAAGAAAAATTCCCCCAACTTCTACTAACAAAATCAGTGCTCGCCAGAGAAATAAACAATATTGAATTTGGATTCAAAAAAGGAAAAAGAAATGACTATGTCCCCCTAGTCAGCTGTATCAATGGACAGTTCAAAATTAAAGATGAGTCAGGGGAAACCCATACATATTTTAAATTAAATGATTTTTGGCTTCAAGTCTCGGGAGATCTGATTCAAAAAATTGACAATGAATTTAAAAAATTAATCAATAGTAGCCACTTTTTGTCTTCCGATGAGGAAGGTTTTTTACCTCGTCCATGGCATCCAAAGTCGAATCTATTTACACTCAAGGATTTTTCTCAACGATTGAAACTGAAAGCAGGAGAAGCAAAAAAGTTATGTAATACACAAGTTTCCTATGTTTCTAATGAAGGAGACGTGCTTCACAGAAAAATCGAAGGAATTCTTTTACGCGATCCTATCTTTTCCTTTCACAGAGAGAAAATTGAAAAACTATTGCAAAAAGACAAACTTGAAAAAAACGATCTACAAGGTGAACTGGGCGAAAGCAATGGTGAATATGTTTGGAGGGAACTCTCAAATGAACGTCCTGTTGGGGAATTGAAAAAAGCTACCACCAGCAAAACCAAAACAGAAGTGGTTGAAATTCAAATGCCATTTACCCCACCTGAACACAAAATGCAACCACATGAAGAACAACTAAGAAGCCTTGCTTTTCAAGCATTACACACTACAGATGAAGGTCCTTATAACGAAGGGTATCTTTATGATATCCTCAACGGAGAAGACAAACCCTTTCAAGCAAGCGAAAATGGTTGGATTCCAGGGGATCGCATTGAACCTGAAGGAATCGAACTCTTTGATCTCATTCATTTTCCCAAACAAAAAGTTGGCGCCCGAGAAAACCCTCCTCTTTTTCTATATCATGTGAAAGAAACTTTTGGACAAAAAACAAGAGACGCATGTTCCCAAATTTTCAATTCTGCAATCCTTATTCAAGAGGCAAGAAGTGGCAAAGAAAAAATATTGGACAAATTCATAAAGGAAACTACTGGGAAAGATTCTTCTGGGTACAAACAAAAGGTAAATAAGCAAATTGAATCCTTAGGAAAACAAACATTCAAAAATCTATTTTTAAAGAGAAAAATTGTCTTTGTTTACGCTTTCGTAGACAGCAGAAAAACTCCATTTAGCATACAAAAAAAACCTTCTTCTATCAAAAAAGAGAGTTCATCTTCATCAAAAAGCGAAATTTCCACAGTGGGAGGGTGGGATGATAATACAAGTCATTTTTCATCACTCATCGGAAGAATAAGTCTATTACACACATGTGCCCAAGTTGAAAAAATGGGATTTCTCTTTCGCATTTGTCAAATTTCCCGCCCTTCACAAATAGAAGGCGATTTGGATGAACTACGCCCTTCAATCTTTGACTGGAGTTCATTAGATGACGAGTTGTCCAAGGCATTCGAAGAAGAAACAACTAAAGTCCTCTTTTATCGTACTCCTTGGCACGTGGAAGCAGAAGGCTGGATCAAACAAGAGACCCTAGGAGATGGATCATGCGCTTTTCATGCACTTCTTGGTACCGAAAACGATGGAGTATTTCAATGTGATGCTCAAGAAGAACGCATAAACTTTGTAAAAGAATTAAAGGGCCAGCTCAATCCAACCAAGATTGGTTTCAATGATCCAAACCTGCAAAAGTGGTACGAGGCAAATTTAAAAAGTGCAATAGAAGAAGCAGACAAACCAAATGATGATGAAAATGTAATGAGAAGATGTGCAAAAATGCTCTTACAAAAAACCCGCACCTTTTCTGCATATCAAAATGAAAAATTCTATCAACTACAAGTAGAGAAAGAAAAAGAGCTGATCAAAAAAACCAGCGATAGAGCAACATATATTTGGCCAGATTTTGAAAAAAGGGGAAAAACCAAAAAAGATTTCAAAGAATCTCTTTTACAAGATGAGCAAAAGCTTCATTCATCCGTGCAAAAAGCTCTGCCTAAACTACGAAAGTTTCATTTTGCAATATCAACAAAAAAAACGCGAGATACATACGGACCCCAAATAAATTTAGTAGCAGAAATAAACCACTTTGAATTTTTAAAAAACGAAAAAAAACAAAAAATTTTAAAAGACTCTGAAGTGATGGAAAATTTCCTCAAATGTCTCGTAGATCCATCTTATTGGCTCTGTGACGACGAACTGCAAATGCTTGCACATATTCATGGAACGCGAATCGAGATTGTCCGAGAAGATGTGCTCTCAGAAGACCTTGGTTGCAACAATCACCTAGATCTTGTAAAGAGAGAAGATGATGACAGACCCCTTGCCGTCATCCATGGAAGCCAGAACCACTATAGCCGTTGCTTGCCATTTCCCGATTGAAAATACCATGCTAAAAAAACTCTACCTTCATCATTTTCGCAATTATACGCAGAAGGAAATTTCCTTTTCGCCTGGAGTCAATTGGATCTGTGGAAACAATGCCCAAGGAAAAACCAATCTCCTTGAGGCAATCTATCTACTCAGCACAGGCCGTTCGTTTCGAACCCATTTGCTCAATCAGATGATCCAGCAAGGTGCCGGATTTTTTTACATCGAAGCCGAGATTGAAAAAGAAGGAGTGAGCCAAACCCTCAAACTCTCCTTTGATGGAGAAACCAAAAAAGTCGAATACAATGCAACCACCTATGCCCATTTCACTCCCCTACTTGGAGTCGTTCCCCATGTCCTGTATGCTCCAGAAGATCTCTCGGTGGTCGCCGGAACCCCTTCCCATCGCAGAAGATTTCTCGATTTGCATCTCTCTCAGATTGATCCCCTCTACCTGCATCACTTAGCCCGCTACCATAAAGCCATGCGCCAGCGCAACGAACTCCTCAAGAGCAAAACCGAAGTAGCCATCGACCCCTGGGAAATGGCGATGGCTCAAAATGCTCAGTATTTGCTGGAAAAACGAAAAAAGTTGATGCAAGAGCTCAAAGGACCTCTCTTGGCACAAATGGAGCAGATTTCTTCAGGAAATGATCCCATTGCAATGAAATATCAAGGTACACTCAGTGGGACAAGTGCCGAAGAACTCCTCCAAGAGTGGCAAAAAAGCCGAAAAAAAGAACTCCACATTGGAACCACCCTCTATGGCCCCCATCGCGATGATGTCCTCTTTTCGATTGGCAGTCTATCAGCAAAATCCTATGCCAGCATCGGCCAACAGCACTCAGTTGCAGCAGCTTTGCGCCTATGTCTTTGGGAGCATCTGAAGACCCATGTGGGAGAGCCTCCCCTCTTCAGTGTCGATGATTTTGGAGCCCATCTCGATTCTACAAGGCAAAATCGGTTTCAAGAAGAACTATTGAAACTCGGACAAATATTTCTCACCTCTCCAAAGGCAAATCCCGAAATTTTTCCAGAAAAAAGAGTATTAGAGATTACTTCAGAGGGTGTTTATAAATTGCTTTAAAAGAACCATCAAAATTACCCTGATTAAAGGATTTAGAGATTTTTGCTTTGGGCCCATACAATAGACGTTCATGGAAAACAAAAAAATTAGTCGAAAAATAAATTTTCGCTTTGCATTTGCTAAATCATCTCAATGGTCGCTGATACATCAATGGTTGGAACAAAAACACATCAAAGACTGGCTCCACGGAGAAGGACTTCAAAACACTCTGAATGGGTTGGAAAAATTTTTTCATGGGACATCCAACACTACCTACTGGATCAGCTACGATAAAGAGATCCCTTTTGCCTTTCTGATTACTTCTCCAGAAGGAGATGATGCAATTACCTTGGATTTGTTTATCTGCGATCTAAATTATTTAGGAAAAGGACTCGCAGTGCCGATGATTCAGGAATTTTTGATCAACCAGTTTCCGAATGTAAAAAAGGTTATGATAGATCCTGAAGCGAGCAATGAGCGAGCTATCCATGTATACCAGAAAGTTGGGTTTAAGATTGTTGGGGAGTTCAATGCCAGCTGGCATCCCGTGCCCCACTACCAAATGGAGCTTTATATGAAAGACCTTTTGGACGCAAAAAAACGAGAATAGTAACTCAACTTGTCCATCGATGGTGAACAAATAAGTCCATGCGCTTTAAGCCAAGACATTCGTCGTGAACGTGATCAATTGAGAAAAAAGGCAAAATATGGGTCTAAGAGTCTGTCTGTGAATTGCTTTTACCAGAGGGAACAAAGATTTTTTCCTTGGAAGATTTTCTGGAAACCGGAGCGAGCTTTGATAAGCTCGTTGAAGAAAGGCTTCCAAGGGAAAAAGATTGTTTCCAATCCTGGTGAAATGAATTCACAGACAGACTCTAAAGCCAAGAGCCTTGACCAACCCGATGGAGGAAGATGATTACTGTTATCGAAACCATAAAGGCCACCCAAGGAAAGGTAGATGAATTGAAAAAAGCTTTACTTAAGCTTGTTCCTATCAGTCGAAATGCTAAAGGATGTTTGCAATATAATCTTCTTGAGCCAGTTGACCAAGGTGATGAATTCCTTGTTCTCATGCGCTGGGAAAAACTGACCGATCTTCGAAGGCATGAGTCTTCAGATGATATTGCGGAGTTTGTGCGGAAATATGAAAAAATTCTTTATGACGAGGTAAAGGTAACTGAGTGGAAGGAGCTGCCTGTTCGATAATCATAGCGCCTATTTATTGAATTTGCAAAACAACCTCTTAGGAGATGTGTTTGAAGTATGCAGCCCCTAATGGGAAGCCTTTCTCATCAATCGGTTTATTCGAACGCTTTGCAGAAAATTGATCGATCATTTTCAGAGCGAGGACTTTTCCCAGCTGCACGCCCTCTTGATCAAAAGAATTGATGTTCCAGATAAAGCCCTGAAAAGCCACTTTGTGCTCATAGTAGGCCAAAATCATGCCCAGAGTATAAGGATCAAGGCGACTTCCAAGCAAAATCCGATTCGGACGATTGCCCCGAAAATCCTTGTTAGGATTTTCACTCTTCTGCCCAGTTGCCAGACCAATCGACTGAGCAATGAGATTCGAAAGGAGCTTTTCCTGACAACTAGATTCCTTAAAAACCACATCGGCATTGTATTGGCTATTGATGAAGCCAATAAATTCAAGAGGAACGACCGTTGTCCCCTGATGAATCAGCTGATAGAAAGAATGTTGGCCATTGGTTCCCGGCTCACCCCAAATGATAGGTCCCGTTTCAAATTCGACAGGTTGTCCTGACTTGTCGATATGTTTTCCATTCGACTCCATATCTAGCTGCTGCAGATGGGCAGGAAAACGAGAAAGAGCCTGCGAATAAGGAATGATGGCAACTGTCGGAAGACCCAAGAAATTCCGATTCCAAATTCCCAACAAAGCAGATAACAAAGGCAAATTTTTTCCGGGATCCTCTGTCTTGGCAAGCTTATCCATAGAAGAGGCGCCATGTAAAAAATCGAGAAAGCGATCCATTCCAAAAGCAAAGGCCAGAGTCACTCCCCCAACCATCGATGTCACAGAATAGCGACCACCCACGTAGTCCCAAATATAGAAAGAAGCCAGATAACGGCTTGGGTCATCCATAGGACTTCCCTTGCCTGTGACAGCCACAAGATGATTTTGAGGATTTAGCCCCGCTTTTTTGAGTTTCTCCACAATGTAGGCTTCATTCGTGAGGGTTTCAAGGGTACTGCCTGATTTAGAGACTACAACAAAAAGAGTCTTGGAAAGATCTACCTGTTCAAGAACAGCAGCCGCATCATCGGGATCGACGTTGGAAATGAAATGCACGTTGCGATCAGGCTTTTGAAAAGCTTTTAGACCGAGGTAAATGGCTCTTGGACCCAAATCTGAACCCCCAATGCCTATTTGGACCAGGTCGGTATAACGATCTCCAGTCTCCTCAAAAAACTTTTTTAATTTTTCACATTCCTCATAGGCCAAATCGGTAGCTTCTTTCGCTTTAGTACGCTCTTCTCTCTGATCAAAAAAGTCGCGCATGGCCGTATGCAAAACAGCTCGATTTTCACTTTCTACACCGTTGATCTTGTTGATCGTTTCGCCCGCTTGCATCGAGTGCATTTTTTCTACAGCTTTCGTTTCTTTAGCAAGCTGAAAAAGAGCCTCTAGAACAAGTTTATCAACCCTTTCGGTGGCGTAAAAAAGTTTTAGCCCACAGCCTTCTGCAATCATCTGATCAATTCTCTTAGGATTCAGTTCTCCTTTCGCGGTCAAATCAATGGGATTTTCAGAAAGTTCTTTGAGTCTGCTATAGGCAGAAAGTTCTGTGAATTTGTTCATACCCCCAAAATGACATAGTCAAGATTTTTTGAACATCTTGTTTTAAAAGTCACTAGAAAATACACTATGAGACCGTTGCGAAACTGCTTTCGCCGGAGGGATTTTGAATTTTTTGGATTAATCGTCCTTGGAATGCAGAGCAAGCTCATAGGGAGCTTGTGTAGCATGAAAGGTCGATTTAGCCGAAAAAGGCTCCAAGACGGAGGAATGAGTCACGCAACGGTCTCACTATGTACTCATCGGAGTATAGCGCAGCTTGGCTAGCGCAACTGCTTTGGGAGCAGTGGGTCGGGGGTTCAAATCCCTCTACTCCGACTGAAGGGTCAAGTCGAAAGACTTGGCCCTGATTTTTTCTGTGACAAAACAAATTGCATATAGAAAAATTTCCTTTCTTTTTCTCGCCATAAATTTTCGAACCAAGAATGTCCATAATCTTCCCACTGTTGTACATAGTAGGGCTTGGGAAAACAAGTTTTCCATTTTTCATGGGCAAGCATCACCTCGATCATCTGCGCACTATAAGCCGCATCATCCGTTGCATAGATCGCTTTGCCCCCCGTTTTGATCGCATCAGCAAGTTCATCCACAAAAGATTTTTGAATGAGACGGTGCTTTGCATGTCGATCTTTTGGCCAAGGATCAGGAAAATTCACATAGACCTCATCAACAGAATTTTTCGGCAGGTAATATTTTGTGAAAGTCTGTGCCTCTCCACATACAATGAGCAGATTTTTGACTGACAAATTGTGCATCTTGGACCAGATCTTGCGGACCCGATTAAATTGCATTTCCACAGCAATCCAAAATTGAGAAGGATTTTCCTGTGCTTTCAGAATGACCCAGTCCCCATTGCCTGAGCAATATTCGATGCAGATAGGCCCCTCTTTTGGGAAAAGACCTTTTGGAACCTCCCATTTTTCATGCTGGTCATAATATTGTGGGACGATGAGAACACCCTCGTAGAGCATGGGTTTTCTCTCTTCCCAAGTGAAAGGAAATTTTAAGTGTTTTGGGCGCATGAGAAGACAATTATACCTTTCGGAATAGAATTTGTTGAACAATTTCTACTCGAATTGTTAAGGTAAAAATTTCAATGGTACCTACCCAAAGAGGATCATCATGAGATGGATCAGCTTAGTGATAATGAATCTGCTCTGCTTTGCAAGCCTTCAGGCTCTCGATTTTGACGAAGCCTTTGAAACTGAAGAAATGCTCACACTCGACAGTGAAATCGAGGCCTTGCTCGAAGAAGAAGGATTTGAACAGCCCGAGCTCACTCCACAAATTGGAGTCAGAAATTATGATGAGCTAGATGAAATCTTCAGTGATGAAGCATTTTTAGAGCCAGAGATCGAAATACGAAAAACCCCCCTCCCGATCAAAAGCAATCAGCAAAAATTAGAAGTAAAAGAAGCGGAAAGTGATTCCATCGCAGTAGAAGTCGACAAAATGATCGCTGAAGAAGAACCCATGGTCGTTGCCAACGCTCCTTTGATAGATACCATCAAAGAAGAAGCTACCAAAACAGTTCAAGCCATCGAGATCAATATTCGGCAAGTTTTTTCCGGCTCTCCGATTATCTATTCTATTCTTTTCCTACTTTCTGCGATTTCTGTTTGTGTTTGGCTCTACAGCATGTTCACCATTCGATCCGTTGAATTCTTACCCCCGAAACTCATCAAAGATTTGCGCACCAAATTGATCAGCAACAAATTTGATGAAGCACTCGATCTCTGCGTGAAGCAGAAACACTTTTTCTGCAAAATGCTCGCTTCCGGAATCCTTGCTCGCAGACACGGACTTAATGTGATGGTCGACACGATGAAATCAGAAGGAAAGAGAAGCACCATCTCCTTCTGGCAAAGGATCAACATCTTGAATGAAGTCGCAATCATCGCCCCCATGCTTGGCCTTTTAGGAACCGTTCTCGGAATGTTTTATGCTTTCTATGATCTCAATCGCTCCATCGAAAGCGTATCCTTGCTCTTTGATGGATTGGGAATTTCTGTAGGAACCACCGTAGCCGGACTAATCGTTGCCATTTTGGCCATGATCCTCTATTCCGTTGCGAAATATCGCCTCGTCCGCATTCTGGCAAATGTGGAGAACGAAGCGCATACCTTTGCAACCTTAATCGATGTGCGTGGCCCCAATTACTTGGAGAAATAAAATGAGCGCCATGATTCCCGATGATGAAATCAAGATCCGAAGGAGTCTCAATCTCGCTCCGATGGTCGATTTTCTTTTTCTCATTTTAGCGGTCTTTGCCATATTGGCCGTGACCAGAACAGCCCTATACGATAGTGAAGTCAATCTCGTCAAAATGGATAGCAAGACCCCTCCTCCCACAATGGCAGATGCACAATCTGGTCACACCGTTTTATTGAGCATCAACAATAAGGGGCAATACAAATGGGTCACTGAGTTCAACGAGTTTCTTCTCGATGGAACCACAGCCGTCAAACATGAACTTCTCAAACAACAAGAGCTAGGCCTTTTGCCCGAAGACAAATCCAAAACGAAAGTCCTCCTCCATATCGATAAGAGCGCCAATTGGGAATCCATCGCCACTGTGATATTTGCGATCAAAGAAATGGGCTATCAAATCAGCCCCGTTTACACTCCAGATAGCTCTTGAAAAATATGACATTTCTCGTTATGCTGAATTGCTATATTTTATGCCCAGGTGGTGAAATGGCAGACACGCCAGATTTAGGATCTGGTGCCGAAAGGCGTGGAGGTTCGAGTCCTCTCCTGGGCAAACAGGAAGCCTCAAAAGTGAAATACCAACTGAATTCCACAGAAAAACGACCCAAAATTCTCTAAATATGGAACGTTTAAGAAAAAACGTCCCAAACTTGAGACATTTATTTAAAAAAGTTTGCTTCCGATCTTTGCATTGGCTTCAGGAGAAATGAACGTGGCTTCACCACTTTCAGCCTTGGGAAATTGAACACCGAGAATCAGCACTTCTGAAACGACATCGCCAATTTGTCTTGGGGAAAAATTCAAGACTCCGAGAACTAAGCGATCTTTGAGCTTCTCGGGATTGTGCTGGGTAAATCGTCCAATACTCGTCTTGATCCCAAATTTTCCAAAGTCTACTTTCATTCGATAGGAACGCTTAGGTGCTGATGGCTCTTCTATGACTTCAAGTACACGACCCACACGGATTTCTAACAAATCAAAGGTGTCTTCCTTTTCAACGATAGGTTTTATTTCTTTAAGCATTATCTACCTCCAAGAGAGAGAAAAAAGATATAGATTTTTCAAGTTTAAGACAAGTAAGAAGGCGGAGGTTTTATTTCACGCCTTTGAGGAAAACTCTCATTTTATCGACCGAAAAGAAAAGAAGCCCCAATTGAAAGCGAGATAAATAGTGAGAAAGATGGCGAGAAAGAAATGGTTTCATATTGTTCTGTTCAGGATTAAATTCCTCTTTATGTGCTTGATAATATTCATCGAAATAGGGTTGATAGACATTTTGCCAAAGAAGATAAGCTGTAGTGGCTCCTGTAATCGTCCTAAGCGCAAAAGTATGTCCTGGAAGCAAGCATTCCACAGCCCTTTCAAGATATGAATAGGCGAACAATCCCAATCCAGTTTTTAAAACAGCTCGATCGATTATAGGAACGATAAAGTCCAAAGTAGAATTTGCAGAATTACATACAACAGTTTTCCGAATCTCCGTTTCACGTTTCTCAATAACTTTGATCGCAACATCCGAAAATCCCTGTTTAACATTTTCTCGTGCATTACGAATAATATCTCGTAAATATTTAAATACTTCGAATTGTGGATTCGCAGTGATATATTGAAAAAACAGATCTAAAATGCGTATTGCATAATCAACAAGGGCAAGAGCCACTCCTTTTATTTTCAAACGAACTGAATTCAAGAAAATGACCAGTCTTCCTTTAGATTGCGTCGCTTGCTTCATATAATTGTCAAAAGATACGTTTTTCATGAAGACCTTCAAGCTTATGGGAAGCTGAGCAATCTGATTGGCCTCTTTCACCCAATCATAAAGATGTTGACCAATAGAAATACAAGATTGATCGATAAAATGGAGATAGGGATTTTGTGTTGGTTTGCGTTTAGCCATCCAAAGAGAGAGATCCTCGATCTTTTTGCCACAGTAGAGAAGCGTTTCGGTTGAAAAGGGATCTTCCCATAGATTCTCCTCATATGGTTTTAGACGCATGACAAAACTTGCACAAATTCGACTCAAAAGAGGGCCATTGCTTATATATTTCGATTTCAAATATGGAATCGCCTTCTTAGAGAAATCATCACTAAGGATGTTGAGAAAATTATTTCCTCGGTCCAAAAATGTAAGAAATGACTGTTTAGTTTCGAGCATCTTTATTCTTTATTAATATAATATACTAAAAGCTCCATTATACTATATTAATGTATTTAGAAACAATGGCTTAAAATTAGTTGTTTACAACCCAAGATGATTTCCCTCTTTTTTTCTATGAAAAAGCGAATAGTAATTTGAGTTGTTTATACGAATTTTTTCTTGAGACGAGAAACGATTGCCCCAAAATTCTTCTTGTCGAAAAGACTGCGAATCTCAAACATCGTTGACGCTTCTGGATTAAAATTTTCATCATAATCCTCATAAAACCCTTGAAGCGTAGGAGTCATACAGCGCACCCATAAATAGGCACCTGCTATTGTGAGAACCTTGGGAAGGACTTGAACGACTACAGGCGGAAGGTCATGAGCCCCAGTAAAATGCGTATATGCATGTTTTGCAAGGAGATAAGTCCCCGCTCCAATACAGACTTTTAAACCGGAGCTAACACCAAATCTAATCGTTTGACGAGCAGCGACTTCCGTTACTTTAGCCACCACTTGATCTCGGATTTTTTCTTCTCCTGATTCAATTACCTTATGAACTACTTTTTGAACTACCTTCTGAACTTTATCTAACAGAGAGTTATGAAGCCTCTCACGAGCTTTTTCCAAGAGATCTGAAAGTTTTACAAGCCCCTTCTCGACAAGTGGCATATATTGAAGGGGTATTCGAACAGCACAAATAATGCGTTGGATTAGGGCTAAAATGGCAATTTTGACTCTTGCGGTTCCCCTTTTTATCCACATCCAAGCTCTTCCAGCTAAAGAGGTTGGTTTCTCCTCTCGATTAGGAACTTCAACTTCAGCTTCAACTACAACGGGAGGATGGAGATAATCTCGCAATCCTTTAGGAATACTTAAAAGGGCATTGAGGTCTTTTGCCACGATATAGGCGTGACGAGAGGCAGAAATGAGTGCCCTATCCAGATAATAGAAGAAAGGCAGAGATATGGGCTTTCTAACCGCATTGACTCTTGCCTTTGCCTGCACCCAGTGGCCAATTTCGAGCATCCTCTCTGTCGAAATAGGGTCATTCCAGAGCGCCTCCAGCCTTGAACTAATTCTAGTAGAGAAAAAACGCGTGATTTTTATAGCTGCCTTTCCCATGGGCTGGTAAGTAGTCGGTTTCATAAGAAAGTTTGTTATGCGACAAGAGAGGGGGTAAATGATGCGGTTTTCCGGATTTAAATAAGAGGCGTTTTCCCTTCGAATTTGATTGTTATCCTGAAATTCTTGGTATTTTCCCCAAAGACCTCTATAATAATCGACATTATGAACACTCATAACGAAGCATTATATATTCTAACCAACTAATTGTAAATTAATTAAAATTTTTAATAACCAAAAAAAATAAAAAACACCTGCCAAAAGGCAGGTGTCTTGTACAAGCAGAATGAAAAGTCGCTAGCTTATTTCTTGTTCAATTCCTTGATTTCATCCAAGTTGCATTCGATTTCAGATTTCATAACGAAGAATTCAGAAGCAAATTTAGTCTTCTCATCTAAGTCTTTAGTTGAAATAAAACGTCCTTGCATTTCCATCATCTCGTTTTGAATATGAACGTTGCGTGTTTCGAGTTCATTGATTCTCTTGATACGCTCTTCGTTTTTGAGATAGATCTTTAAAATCTCACCTGTATTTCGAGCAATGATGATTTTTCGATGCTCGATATCAGCTAAAATTACAAGAGGATCGCAGCAATCTACAACTTCTTCTTCTTTAGCTGAGATCTCTCTTTGCAAGTGATCGTTTTCTTCTTGAAGCTCGCGAACTCTTTGAACGCTTGGGCCTTGAAGATTCAATCGATCGTGACCAGCATAAAACTGAGCACGGTCGCCAGCAGAGAAATTCTGAGTGGTATTAGCAGCGCTGTTAGGGCTGAGTTTTGCACTTTCAGCGAGAATTGCTTCCATCTCATTTTTGATTTCTTCTTGTTTTCTTCCTTGAACAACAGGAGCTTTAACTTGCGTCTTAGACGCTTTTCTATTATCGCCTCCGCTGTTAGAGTTTGCACGTGCAGGCATAAATTTTTCCTCCATAAATATATATATTCGACGGTTCCATCATGGTAAGATGCTTCCAACATTCAGATGGTTTTTATTCCTTACCTATAATCTCATTCTAATAAATAAAAATTAAAATTGTCAAATTAATATTGTTTAATAATTTCCGTCTTTAAAAACTAAATAGTTAGGAAAAATTATTTTTTTCTTTTCCTGTTATCAGACCTAGACCTCCCCTTCTTTTTAGGGATTTTAGCTCCCGATCGCCTCGCCTCGCCTAGAGCAATCGCTATAGCTTGTTTTTGAGGGCGACCTGATTTGACAAGCTCTCGGATATTTTCACTGATGACTTCTCTTGATTTCCCCTTCTTGAGCGGCATTTTTTTTTACTCCTTTATACCGAAACAAAATAAAAAATTGGTTTTTGACTGCATCGGTGTTTCTACTGCTTTGCCATCTACTCCTCGCTCCGTGTCTATGACCACTGCAGCTCGCACATATGAAAAACCAGTAGAACCTCTTTGTCAAATTCCTAATTTTTCATTTTGTTTCGGTATAATCCCTGAAATGCTATAATTATGAATTAATCACAATGATAGATTGAGGCATTAAATGAAGAGACTTCTTTATTCTTTCTTAATTTTTCTTCTCTGTGGGATTCCCCTAACTGTCCGAGCAAATGAAAGCAAAGATCCACAACCAGTTGTCATTATCGGTAGTGGCGTTGGAGCGCTCACATCAGCCGTTTATTTACAACGCGCTGGAGTCAATACCCTTGTGATAGAGGGAGAAAATCCTGGAGGCGCCATTACGCAGTCTCCTAATGTCCAAAATTGGCCAGGCGAACTCGAAATCAATGGCCAAATATTGGTTGAGAAGATCCGCAAGCAAGCAGAAGAAAATGGAGCTAAGTTTGTTTCACAAGAGGTCATTGCTGTCGATTTTACGAAACGCCCATTTATCATCACGATGAGAGATGTCTACGATCATGAGAAAATGCAGACCATAGAGGCAAAATCATGCATCATCGCAATGGGATCGATGCCCAAACTTCTTGGAATTCCAGGAGAATCTGGCGATGGTGGCTACTGGACTCGCGGAGTCTATAGCTGTGCTGTATGTGATGGAGCCCTCTATAGAGGAAAAAATGTCGCTGTGATCGGAGGTGGAGATGCCGCGATTTTAGAAGCCGATTACCTCTCCAACATTGCAAAAAAGGTCTACGTGATCCTCCGCTCAGATCAATTCCGGACAATCGAAATTCTGCGAAAAAATGCATTGATCAAAAAACCCAACGTCGAGGTTCTCTATAACACCAAAATCGATCAGATTACCGGAAATGGTCAAAATGTGACCCATCTCAATCTCTCAACAAAAAATGACCTGCCCATTGATGGAGTTTTTGTATCGATTGGAGCCAACCCAAATTCAGAAATCTTTAAACATCAACTCGATTTAGATGAAAATGGCTACATTCGGCTCAAACAAGATCAGCTGACCTCCGTTCCTGGAGTCTTTGCCATTGGAGACATTGTCGATCCCCATTATAAACAGGCCATTTCTGCTGCAGGACATGGAGCAACAGCAGCTCTCCAAGTAGAGAGATACCTATCTGGCCTGCCAAAGGAAGAATTCCAGCCAAAATCTACGCAAAAAATCGCACAAAAGACATCTGGAAAAACGCTCTCTGCACGTGTAAATGAGATTTCCAATACAGATGAGTTTTATCGTGCCATCGGGCAAAACGACACCCCTTTACTCGTCGAGTTTTATTCCCCTACCTGTGGCCCCTGTAAACAACTCAGTCCAAAGCTCGATCAAGCAGCGGACAACTATCAAGGCAAAATCCGCTTTATAAAAGTGGACGTTACCAAATTTTCTGATCTTGCCAATAGCTATAATGTCTACGGAGTTCCCACAGCAATGATTTTTGACAACCAAGGGAAAGTAGTCAAAAGAGCTTCTGGACTAGAGAAAATCAGTAAGATTCTAATAAATTTAGACAAATATACTTCAAAATAAGTTTTCAAATCGCTATGATTTCATAGATATATGCAATGTCCCTGTCATAGTGGTTTATCCTATCCAGAATGCTGTGAGCCTTATCATATTGGGAAACAGCTGCCTGAATCGGCCCTTCAATTGATGCGCTCGCGTTATAGCGCTTATGCCACAAAAAATGCCGATTACATCATAGAGACAACACACCCTGAAAATTCTTCTTATTCTGCAAATCGAGATGATTGGAAGGAATCCGTTCTCTTCTTTTGTAATCGAACATCTTTTCGAGGTCTGAAAATCATCGAAGTACTTGAAGGTACTCAGGAATCCTTCGTCACTTTTTTTGCCCATCTTTTTCAAAATGGCGACGATGTTTCTTTTCAAGAGACGAGTCATTTTTATAAAGTGGGAGATCGTTGGCTTTACCATTCAGGAACTCCTGAACGCCCTTAAAAGTTATTCTCGAACTGAATTTTCTACATTTGAAAATTTTTCCTTTTCATTTTTTTTAGGTTCGTGCTAAACTTCTTACCAGGAATTTTAGGAACCAAATAACAAAGAGAAAGGAGATGAAAAAAGCACTTGTTAGAACACTTTTCACCTGCTTTGCCTTAGTTGCAATTGCAAGTAACGCAGAAGAGGATGTCCAAAATGAGGACGTCCAAAATACCGAAGAAAATGTGGTGGTCGATTCTCGTCCACTATCCCGCGAAAAAAAGAAAATCATGGAAAAAAATCGGAAAGCTGAAAGTGAAGTGGCAGATGCCGTATCAGAAGAAGAAGATTCTGTCGAAGTCAGCAGCCTGATCATTCCTATCAAAGACAAGGAGTATATTGCTCTGGCGTCAAATCAAATGAATCATACAGCCATATCCATTTCCCCCTCCCTTTTCCATTGGATCGACAATTTTCCACAAGACAATATCATCAAGACAGAAGATGGAGCCGAATGGATTTTTGACAATAGTAATAACTACCTTCTTCGGACCTGGCACTTAGGAGATACCATTGTGATTACTCCTAAAGGACGCTGGTTATGGGGATCGAACTATTCCTATGTCATGACAAACAAAGACTTAGGAACATCGATCGATGTGAATCTCTTTCTGGGACCTGTAGCATTTGGAAACTACAGCACCTGGATCGTTGGAATCGATAAGAATCTTGGACAAATTTACCTCCTCAATGGCCAAGGAGAAAGAACTGTCTGGGAAGTCTCCAATGTGGATCTCTATCTCTTTCAAGATTGGGAAGTCAACGACACCTTGATTGTTGGGCAAAATGATAGCTGGCTTTGGTGGTTTTCTTCCTATAACCACATCATCCTCAATGTCAATATGAACCACAATGTTCGGGCTAGACAAATGTCTTCAAATCCTAACTATATCAGCGCAATTGGAATGAGAGGTTAATTATGCAGCTTGAGATTTCAGAAGCTGGCAAACGTGCCGCAGAACAATTAGAACCACTGCAAGCCAAAGAATTTGGCGGATGCAACGAACCTCACAATGATGTTGGTGTGACAATTTTAAAAATATTAACCATCATCGGAGGGATCTTCTTTGCGATGTTATCTGCAACAAGCCTTCCTCCTGAGATGGCTTTCATTTGCATCACTCTAATTGCAATCACTGTCGCTACACTCGTTACTGGAGCAGAAAAAATCGTTGCGATTTTCCCAAGAGGGATTTGGGTTTGGGGAAGTGGCGAAAGGCATCCTCCAGTTGTTATCCGTGATTCCCGTCCGCCCCCTTCTCGCTGGACATGGTATAATCCCGGCACCTGGGGAGGAAGAACTTCTTCAGGAGGTAGCGGGCATTCCGTCTATACAGGTAGAGGTGGGGACAGCGGAGGACATTCTGTTCACCCAAGTTCAGGCGGATCAGGGAGTAGCCCTAGCTCAGGCGGAGGTAATAGCGCCGTAGGCAGTGGGCATTCTAGCTCTAGAGGAAACGCCGCCACAACCGGAGGATATAGCGCCGTAGGCGGAGGACATAGCGCCTCTCCTATCGTTGGAGGCACTCCTGGTAATGTGGCTTCAGGCGGGGGACATCACACCTCTCCTATCGTTGGAGGCACTCCTGGTAATGTTAGCGTCGGCAGTGGACTACACGATCGGAGCCCTACGACACCTACAGGAAATGTTGTACCAGGCAGTGGCCGTAGCAGAAAATGACAACACCTGCTGTTGGAAATAGCACTCTTTTCCAGGAGACATTTACTACACAGGAACAAAATCCCTCCGATTTCGGAGGGATTTTTTATGCTATTATCCTTTCAGATCCTGAAAGCGATCCCTATGATGTTGCGGAAGAATTGCTCCTATGTGATGAAATCGTTTTTCAGTTGTGTTCCATTGATGACTACCAAGAAATCAAACGAGAATTTACTGATTTACTGAATCAGCAGGGAAAGTCCAATGAGGAAAAAGTTTTCTTTTTGAATGCGTTATATTTAACCTATGTCGAGGCACTTAATGCAAGCTTCGTACGAGAAGAATTCAATCATCTCATTGATCATTTTGATTCATTGTCCCGTCTGGCTCAGCCCATTAATATCAAACGGATGCATCGGCAATTCCGAAGAATTGACGTGGGAAAACAACGGGAATATTTGGCACAAATCCAAACACTGCAACCCTTCCTCGATCGATTGTATTGTCAAAAGTTATTGATGCTAGCCAAGACACTAACCATCTTAGGAGAAATTGACGAAAACTGTTTCTTTAGACTAATACTTTTTTTTAAGAATGTCCAAGGCATAAAAGCATGGATCCTCGGAGCTTCTGAATACAATCCCCATCTTTTTGTCTCCCCTTCCGCACAACCAGAAGAACAGGAAAATTCGGTACCTGAGATTTTTAGTCTCCATGCATCACAGTTATTGGAAGCCTCTGGAGAACTGTTTTTGGAAAAATTTGTCCCACAAGATTTTGAAGCAGCCATAGATGGCCATACAAGGGCGATCCACTTTTGGGATCAGGCTTTTGCACATGAGGATTTTGATTGGATGGATCTCGTTTGGGCCCTAGCTTCCGAATTTTCCGAAGAAGAAAAGGATACCCTTCTCGCACAACTGTCTGGACATCAAGAAACTCTTTTCTCATGCATGGATTTGGATGAATCCATAAGAGAACCTGTGCAGAACATAGAAAAAGCCCATATGCGTTAACTCTGCAAAGTAGCACTCCATGCTAAAATGGCGACTCTAGCACTTAACAGTCTAGAAAGCCTAAGAAGATATTTGCGTGAAAAGCAGTAACGTTTCCATTTCCTCTCTTGTGAGCCCCCCATGAGCGGCATGAAAATTCTGCTCAAAAAGATTTTTCTCATACCACCATACCGCTTCTCCTTTATAGGGAAGAATCACGAGATTTCCCACTCTGGATAAAAAATTTTGCGAAGGAGAATTGGGCCCAAAAAACCCATCCGCAATGAGCTTTTCTGTGGGATATACCTCTGCTTTGCCTTCAAGAAAATGGGAAAGGATCTCTGTCAATTCTTCTAGACATTCGGGGCGTACATGAAGAAAGAAATCGCGCGGGGAACCTGCAGGGACAAGGGGTTTATTTCTTCTGCCAAAAAGAAGATGTTTTTCAATATTGGGAACTTTTTTGTTGAGGTAATAGGTCTTTTCAGGACTAACCTCTGTCATCCCATGGTCTGCTGTGATTAATAGGGCTGTTTTGGGTGGCAGTCTTGCATAAAACTCCTCAATATCAGAGAAAATCCCTTCAATGCATTGGACAAATTCTGGTGTGTGAATTCCCATTCGATGACCGATGGCATCAATTTCCCCATAGTAGAAATAACAATAGGTTTTGGACTTCAAGCTGGAAAGAATCTGTGCTAAGCCTTGTTTGGGAGAGTGATATCCATGGATCTTTGCACCGGCTAAAACTGTTTGAGAATAAGGGGAATTTGCAATAGAAGCTGGCTGAAAAGCATGAGACTGTATACCCAATCCTTCCAGTTTTTGATAGAGAGTCTCGGTTGGATAGAGTTCTTTGGGATCGAGTGGGAGGGTATTATGTTTTCTTTCCCCTGCATAGTTGAATGGAAGAGGAGCAATGATGTCATCGAGCTTGGGTTCATAAAGAAACCACTCATAAAGCCCCGATTTGTTAGGCGGCAAACCCGTGTTGATGCAGGTAACATGCGCTGCAGTTGTCGAGGGAAACATGCTGGTGATTTTTGAAACGATCCCCTCATTTGCGAGCTTTTGCAAAATCGGAAGGCTGCTTTTGTATTTTTCAAAAAATTCCCAGCCAAATCCATCTATGAAAAGAAGGATGACGTGATCGTAAGTACCGGACTGTATGGTATCGCTGGGAAGCCCTTTTTCCTCATTGGAAAAGAGGGAGACAATCGTCTGGGGAATATTGGAAAAACAGTAACTGGAATAAAGAGGACGGCAAAAGTTTTTTGAAAATTTTGCATTTTTTACTTCTTCAAGTGATTTTTCGTTTATCATTTATGCTCTATCCAGTAGAATTTTAGCCTATGAAAGCGAAAATCCCAAAAATTCCCAAAGCTATAAGTGTTTTCACTCTTGCCATGATCAACGTAGCAGCCGTTAGCAGCGTGAAGAACTGGCCCTTCACAGCTGAGTTGGGGTTTTCGTCGATGTTCTATTTTATTTTAGCGGCGCTTGTCTTTTTTTTCCCTGTTTCCTTAGTCTCTGCCGAACTTGCTACAGGATGGCCTAAGCGCGGCGGGGTGTATCTCTGGGTTAAAGAAGCTTTTGGACCAAAGTGGGGATTTTTAGCCGTTTGGTTACAGTGGATTGAGAATATTGTTTGGTATCCCACTGTACTTTCTTTTGCAGCTGGAACGGTTGCTTATCTCGTCAATCCCAATCTCGCCAACAGTACGATCTATACGATTGTGATGGTTCTACTCATTTTTTGGGGAGCTACGATTGCCAACTTCTTTGGAATGAAAACTTCGGGTTGGTTTAGTGATATGGGAGCCATTTGCGGAACATTGATCCCAGGAACCATAATCATCTTACTCGGTGGTTATTGGCTCATTGAAGGAGCTCCTCTTCAAATCGATTTTTCTATGGATGCGTTTCTCCCTGATTTTAGCTTGTCAAGCATGGTCCTTTTCACAGGAGTTCTCCTCACTTTTGCAGGGATTGAAATGTCAGCAGTGCATGCCTTGGATGTACGCAACCCACAAAAAGATTATCCAAAAGCAATTCTCCTTTCTGCTATTTTGATTTTGTCACTATCCATTTTGGGAGTCCTGGCCATTGCGATCGTTGTCCCCCAGAAGGACATCAGCCTTACGGCTGGCACGATGCAGGCTTTTACGATATTTTTGAGTAAATACAATCTCAAAGCCCTCATCCCATTCGTCGCCATTCTCATGGCTGCAGGACTATTTGGGTCTGTCTGTACCTGGATCATTGGCCCAACAAAAGGTCTATTGGCTGCAGGACAAGAAGGAAATCTTCCACCCGTTTTTCACAAAACGAATCGCCATCAAGCCCCTGTTGCTCTCATGATTGCGCAAGGGATCATCGCTTCCGCCCTTTGCCTGATGTTTTTCTTAATGCCTACCATCAGCTCAGGATTTTGGATTTTGACCGTTCTTGTGGCCCAACTCTATCTCGTCATGTATGTTCTCGTTTTAATTGCAGCGCTCCGATTGCGCTATAGCCAACCCAAACATAAGCGTCCCTACAAAGTTCCTGGTGGCAACGTAGGTATGTGGGTGGTTTGTGGACTCGGTATTCTCTCAGGTGTTTTTGCTCTTTTGATTGGCTATATCCCTCCAGATCAATTCGAAATAGGCAACAAAACCTTTTACACCGGTTTCTTAATTTGCGGAACCGTTCTTGGGTGTATCGCCCCTTTCATCATCCTTCTTTTTAAAAAACCAGACTGGAAAGCCAAAGATTAGACACTAGAGCAGGAGCCACCAGGTTGAGAGGCCTAGATAGATCAAGGTAGTCATCACATCGGCTAGCATCAAGACAACAGGCCCGGCTGCAACTTTAGGATCGAGTTTTCTGGAATGCAAAATGAGCGGAATGGCAGCTCCAATCGTTCCTGAAATCATAACAGAAAGGATGATAGAGGCTGTAATGGCAACTGCCGGATACGGTCCCTGACCCCAAAGCAATGAAATTCCTCCAACAATGATCCCACACGTCAACCCAAGCAAAAAGACCATTTTCCATTCATTAAAGAGCCTGTAAAACAGGCGTTTCTTTGAAATTTTAGGGCGACTGAGAAACTGCAGACTATACGTCATCGATTGCATCGAGATCGACTCGCTTAAAGTGAGAACCAGTGGGATGAACATCGCAAGCAGAATCACTTCAAGGAGAACAATCTCAAATACCCGAGAAATCACCGCACAGGCAATCCCCCCAATCATATTGCAAAAAAGCCAAGGCATCCGCGTTCGGTACGTAAGCCATGCAGAAGCAGTCTTCCCCTCCTCAAGTGTGAGACCTAAAACTTGAAAGAGATCCGTATGACTATGACGAGCTTTGGCAACATCAACAGCTTCTTCGAGATAGAGTTGCACATCGATGATCCCAATCAATCGATTTTCTTCATCGACAACAGGAATCGCGAGAAGACGATGGGATGTTAAAATTTCTATGGCCTCTTGCAGAGTATGATTAGCTGAAATGGAAATGACATGCTCTTCGAGAATTTCATGAATTTTTTTTTCGGGAGGGCTTAGAAGCAGGCTTCTTGTGGACACAACTCCTTTGAGGTGCATGTCACTATCCACGACATAAAAGTAAAAAATTTTCTCCTTAATTTGCTGGCGACGAATATTGACAAGGGCATCCTCAACGGTCTGATCGACCTTGACAATCGTGTGAACAGGAGCAATAAAATCGCCTACTCGGCGCTGAAGATCATTTTTACTCATAGAATTTATATATTTGCTATATAATCGATCTACGATGACAAAACAAACAAAAACTTCATGGGAATCGTCCGCTTCATGGTATGACGAAACCGTAGGTGAGAAAGGACACTATTACCACGAACATGTGATTCTGCCCAAACTCTTGCAATTGATCGATCTCAAAAAGAGGGATGCTAAAATCTTAGATCTTGCCTGTGGCCAGGGAATTCTTGCGAGAGCTCTTCCCAAACATGTCAAATATGTGGGCATCGATCTCGCTAAATCACTCATCCGCCTTGCAAAAAGTTATGCAAAAAATCCACTCCATACTTTCTTGGAACTGGATGCGACCAAAAAACTCCCTCTTCCCAAGAAAGAATTCTCTGTTGCGACGGTGATATTAGCATTGCAGAATATCGAAGATCCAAGGCTTCTTTTAAAAAATGCTTTTCATCATCTCCAAGATGAAGGAAAACTTTTTCTTGTTCTCAACCACCCTTGCTTCCGGATTCCTCGCCAATCCCACTGGGGCATTGATGAGAAAAAAAAATTGCAATACCGCCGGATGGACTCCTATCTCTCGTTTCAAAAAATTCCGATTCAAATGCATCCAGGAAAACAGACGGAAATGACCTGGTCTTTCCATCATAGCCTTGCAGATTACAGCAAAATGCTCAGAGACGTAGGATTTACGATTTTGCAAATGGAAGAATGGGTCTCTGATAAGAAGAGCCATGGTGCCAAAGCAAAAATGGAAAATCGAGCAAGGAGGGAATTTCCCCTCTTTCTGACTCTTGCATGTCAAAAAACCTGATTTTCATTCTCTTTCTCGGCTCTCTTTGCTATACTTGGAGCCATGTGTGGGATTTTTGGACATATCGGCAAGGCTGATTCCATAAAAAAATGCTTGGCCGGACTCAAATTTCTCGAATATCGTGGATACGATTCGGCAGGAATTGCAGGCATTTTTGAAGACGAGCTCCTTTGTTTCAAAGAAAAGGGGAAACTCGGAGCTCTCAAACAAATTCTTGCTGATCAGTCTATCCCCTTCACAACAACGATCGGACATACAAGGTGGGCAACACATGGCGTTGCCAATGCTCGCAATGCACATCCCCACTTTGATCAAAACAAAAATCTCGCTCTTGTTCACAATGGGATCCTCGAAAATTATCAAGATCTTCGCAAAATGCTAGAAAACAAAGGGGTCTTATTTTCAACGGACACCGATACCGAAGTGATTGCCCAATTAATTGCATATTTATATAAAGGAGATCTAGTTAGGGCAGTCCGATCAGCTATTTCTTTGATGAAAGGTTTTTGGGCACTTGCCATCATCCACAAGAAACATCCCGATCATATCATTGTCACCCGTCTTGAAAACCCCTTAGTCGTTGGGCTCTCCAAAAAAACCAAAGATGCCTACATCTCTTCAGACCCTTATGCTTTTCAAGAAAAAAAACTCGACCTCTTTTATCTCAAAAATCATGAAATTGGTGTCGTTTCAAATGACTCTATCCAAATATTCGATCACAATGCGCGCAGCATAAAGCCAGCTCCAGAGCTCATAGAACTTCCTGAGATCGAAATTGACAAGGGAGGATTTCCCCACTTCATGCTGAAAGAAATTTTTGAACAGCCAAAAGCAATACAAAGCTCGATCCATAATCGTTTTGTGCTGGAGGAAGGGGACGCAGATTTTGAATTTTTTCATCCAGCGCCAGGGCAATTCACAAATGTCCTCCTACTCGGCTGCGGCACCTCATGGCACGCTGGTTGTATTGCCGCTCTTCAATTTGAAGCTTTTGCAAAACTCCCTGCTTCTGCAGAAATTGCCTCGGAATATCGGTATAAACAAACACAGATCGATCCCAAAACCCTTGTGATTGCCTTATCTCAATCCGGAGAGACATTTGATACAATTGCTGCTGTCCGCAAGGCTCGAGAAGGCGGAGCAAAAGTTCTTGCGATTTGCAATATTCCCGGATCTACCTTGATGAGAGAAGCTGATTTTTGTATATCGCTCCGCGCTGGCCCAGAAATCAGCGTTTGTTCCACCAAAACCTACAATTGTCAACTGGCAGTTTTGGCCCTCCTCGCACTCAAAATGGGCAGGCTTGGTCCAATGACCCATGAAGTTGGTGGAACTTTTTTAAAAGAAATCATCCATCTTCCCAAAGTTGTGGAAGAAATACTCGATCAAGAAGAAACCCTGATCCACTTAGCACAAAAATATGCAGGGTTTTCCAACTGCTTTTTCATTGGGAGACAATATATGTTTCCCACAAGCCTAGAGGCAGCGCTCAAACTCAAAGAAATTAGCTACCAAAATGCATTTGCCTATCCCGCAGGAGAACTGAAACACGGTCCGATCGCTCTCATCGATCCAAACTGTCTCGTCATCGGAATGTGTGGGAATGCTGCCACCCACAACAAAATCCTCAGCAACTTGATGGAAGTTAAAGCGCGGAGCGGAAGGATTTTAGCCTTGGCACCATCTGATGCTCCTGGGATCGCAGACATAGCTGATGATGTCCTTTGGATTCCCCCCATTGCCGATTCCCTTGCTTCTATCCCCTATTCCGTTGCAACACAACTCTTTGCTTATTATGTCGCAAAGGAGCGGGGATGCGATATCGATCAGCCCCGCAATCTCGCAAAGACGGTCACCGTGGAGTGATTCGCTTCCCAATCCTTCATTTTGTTTCGGTATATTTCTCACATTTGGTATGAAAAGGTAGATGAAGTATCGGACGAAGCTTTACATTTCCTTAGTTGCCGTCGCTCTTGCAAGTATTTTGCTTGCGCTCCTCATCTTCTCTACAGAAACAGAAAAACTCATTTTTCGTCTTCTCGAAAGCCGTTCCCTTTCCATCGTTTCAACATCAGCAGCACAAATCGATCCAGAGCTTGTCAAAAAAGGGAATGCGGCCAAAAATTTTGACGATCCCGACTATCTCGCTTTGCAAAAACTTCTTTGGAAAATCAAGGCTGCAAATCAAAGAAACGATATATATGTCTCGGACATTTATACCCTCTATTTCCCCTCCCAAAATAATGAACTCTTTTATGGCGTGGAAGCTGTAGCAACTCCTGAGGCTCCAGGTTCCATTTATATCGATAGCGACAAAGAAAACATCTTAAAAAACCGCAATAACCCTTACGTTGTCCCCAATTTTGTTTCTGATCAGTTTGGCCTTTGGCTCAGTGCTTTTGCCCCAATCAAAGACAAGGATGGATCGGTCATTGCCCTTCTCGGTGTTGATATCAATGCAAAGGATATTCACGTTCGCAGTCAGCAGTTGATCAAGTATGCGATATGGGGACTGATCGGTTCTTTGGCTCTTTCGATTTTACTCGCCTATTTTCTCTCAAAGCGAGTCACTATGTCTCTTGATCACCTATGCGTTGTCGTAAAAGAAATTGGAGAAGGCAATTTTAAGGTGCGAGCTACGCTAGAAACAAAGGATGAATTTGGCGTCCTCTCGCATCAGATCAACCAAATGAGTATTGGACTGCAGCAGCGCGAAAGACTCAAAACGAGCTTTGCCCGCTATGTTTCCAAACATGTCATGGAAAAAATTCTCCATGCCGAAGCCCCACTAAAACTCGAAGGGGAAAGGCGCAAATTAACCATCCTATTTGCCGATATTCGCTCGTTTACTTTACTTGCAGAAAATCTCCCTCCAGAAGAAGTAGTTGGCCTATTAAATGAATATTTTGAAGTGATGATCGAAGTGATTTTTGCCAACTACGGTACCCTTGATAAATTCATCGGGGATGGGTTTATGGCAGAATTTGGCGCCCCACTAGATGATGCCAAACAGGAAATTCATGCAATACAAGCCGCCATCGAAATGCAAAAAGAACTAGTAAAGCTCTGCGACCGTTGGGAAAAAGAAAACAAACCCCGGATCCAAATGGGAATTGGGATCCATACAGGAGATGCAGTCGTGGGAAATATTGGGTCCGAGAGAAGAACAGAATACACAGCAATTGGCGATGCTGTCAACGTGGCTTCGCGAATCGAGGAGGCGACCAAAATTCTGAAAAAGCCTATTCTCATCAGTGAAACCACCTATCTTGGCGCAAAAGACAAATTCTCTTTTGAAGATCTTGGATTCATGACACTATCGGGGCGCAAAGAAAATATCAAAGTATTCACAACCGATACGGAGATAACATAAACATTGGAAAACTCAAAGAGGCAAAAACAGCTCGAAGAAAAGGCAAATCTGGAGACAAGAGAGATCTATAAAGGAAAAATCTTCTCAGTACGAAAGGATCGCTTACAATTTGACTCTCATTCTCTTCATGAATGGGATATCATTGAACATCGCGGAGGTGTGGCAATCATTCCTGTAAGCAAAAATGGAACCCTTTTTCTGATCCAACAGTGGCGACGTGCCATTGGAAAAATCATCTATGAGATTCCTGCAGGAAAATTAGATGAAGGGGAAACCCCCTTGCTCTGCGCGCAGAAAGAACTCCAAGAAGAAATTGGTTATCGTGCAAAAGAAATGATCCCTTTTGGAGGGCTCTATACAACACCAGGCTTCTGCACAGAATACATCCATTTTTTTATTGCAAAAGACTTAGAAGAAAATTCACTTAGCAAAGATATTCATGAGGCAATTGATGTCGTTGAAGTCTCTTTAAACGATGCATTAAACCTCATCGATTCCGAAGAAATCACTGATGCAAAAACGATCGCAGGACTTTTGCGATATCAAAGGTGGATCCATCATGCGTAAATTTCTTTTCACAATTTTGTTTTTGGGCGTTTTTGCCTTTTTCCTCCCTCAGCTCGCTTCTTGGGGATGGGCAAAAAAACAAGTAGAAGCCCATCTAGCGAAACAGCTCGGAGGAGAAGTGCAAATTGAAAACCTCTCACTCAGTTGGTGGAAAACACAAAAGTGTCAAAAAGTCACCTGGACAGATACCCACAATGGCATTGTCCTTTTTGCCGATCAGGTATCTGTTCTCGCCGACCTTACCGATTGCATCCGTTTCAAAGAAAAACCTCTAGATGTCCTGGTAGAAGGGGCTACAATGAAATCAAAAGCCAATTTCCGCTTCATCAAAAAGCTCCGAAAAAAAGACCTGAACCTACATTTCTCTCCGATTGAAGCAAAAATTGAAAATGGAATCATCGCATTCAATCAGATAGAAATTGAAATCAACGAATCGATGAAAGTCGGGGCATGGGGAGAAATCGACTTTGCAAAACAACAGATGGATCTCACCCTTGGGCTTCCTCCCCAAACCATAAAAAAAATGTTCAAGGAGGCAAAAAACCTTCCCGATGATTTCCTTTTAGAGATCCCCATTTCCACAAAGCTCAATAGCAAAGCGCTAGAAAAAACCCTGATCGGCTTTTTTCTGAAAAATTATACCACTCTCAAAAAGTAAATCCCGCCCTTCAGGGCTTGTCATTACCCACAATTTTCTTCGCAGGGGAATGCGAGGCAAGAAGATGTGCAGATTTTAAGGCGAGGGAATAGTCGAATGCCTATTGCCAAGGAGCAAAACTGTACAGATTGAAGCCGTAGCACCCTGAAAGAAAAGATGTGGGTAATGACAAGCCCTTCAGGGCGGAGTTCTCGATTTTTCGCGAATGGTATTATGCTATAGTCACCTCGGGGCATAGATAAACGTTTTGGATGGCGCCGAGCAATTCAACCCCTTCTTTCAAAGGACGCTGGAATGCCTTCCTACCTGAAATGAGACCCATTCCACCGGCACGTTTGTTGATCACAGCGGTTTCCACAGCCTGCTGCAGGTCATTTTCTCCGGAAGCACCACCAGAATTGATGAGTCCCACACGGCCCATGTAATCATTAATCACCTGATAACGGGTCAAATCAATGGGATGCTCGGTGCAAAGTTCGGTATACATTGCTTCGGTCTGCTTCCCAAAGTTGAGCATTTTAAAGCCGCCGTTGTTTTCTGGGAGTTTTTGCTTCACAATGTCAGCTTCTATCGTCGCTCCGAGGTGATTGCCCTGACCAGTCAGATCCGCTGCAACGTGATAATCGACTTTGGGGGTTTTGAACTCAGAATTGCGCAAATAACACCACAACACCGTCGTCATCCCCAATTCATGGGCCATTTGAAACGCCTTGCTGACCTCAACAATTTGTTTGCGGCTTTCCTCAGAACCAAAATAGATCGTCGCACCTACCGCCACACAGCCCATTTCATAGGCCTGTTTCATGGAAGCAAACATGATTTGATCATGAATATTGGGATAGCGAAGAAGTTCATTATGGTTGAACTTCAAAAGAAACGGAATTTTATGAGCATATTTACGAGCCATTATGCCGAGCACACCCAGAGTAGTGGCCACAGCATTGCATCCCCCCTCGATGGCGAGTTTGATAATATTTTCCGGGTCAAAATAGTCGGGATTTTTGGAAAAAGAAGCCCCTGCAGTGTGTTCAATCCCCTGATCAACCGGTAAAATTGAGAGATATCCTGTTCCCCCTAACCGTCCATGCCCAAGAAGCGTTTGGAGGCTACGAAGGACTCGAATATTACGATCAGAAGGACCAAAAATCCGATCGACCCAATCGGGACCTGGAATATGCAGTTTATCTTTGTGAATCGTTTTGCATTCATGCCCGAGCAAAAATTCGGCTTTGTCTTCTAGCATCTTTTGAATTTCGCTATATGAAACCATATGGATCTCCCTGTTTTTTCCGATTCTAAAAAATGAATTGTCAAATAGCAAGAAGATTAAGAGGGTGTATGCGAATTCATTCCCCCCGGTATAGGAGCTCTCTTTTTCCCTAGGAGAAGCTCTTCAAACTCCACAAACTCGATTTGAGTTTGCTCCGTTTGAAGAGCTTCTCCTAGGCAAAAATATTAGCTCCCCCCGAGGAAAGCAATTCGCATACACCCTCTAAGAAATCACAGCTAAAGGCGAAAGTTTCCTTTTGGGAACTATTGGGCCCAATGCAGTTCCGATTAAATCATAATCGATGACATCAGTAATCTCTACTTCATGCAACCGTCCCAATGATTCAACTGCGCGCGCATCATTGATGATCACCTGACCGTCCATATCGGGACATTGGCCATAAAAGCGGCCCTGCAGAAGAAATTCAGACTCAGGGTGGACGCTTTCGACCATCACCTCAAGAGTTTTTCCCACATACCCGCGATTGCGCGCAACTATGATTTCCATCTGCGTCTGCATGAGAATTTCATAACGCCCCTGTTTGATTGTTTCGGGAAGTTGACCCGGCAACTTCGCAGCATGGGCACCTTCTTCAGGAGAAAAAGTAAAGACTCCAACATTGTCGAGAGGATACTCTCGGATAAAAGAGACAAGCTCTTGAAATTGCTCATCAGTTTCCCCTGGAAAACCAACCATCAGACTCGTCCGGATCACACACTCAGGAATACGCGTGCGCAGCAGCTCATAAGTCTTGATAATATGATCTCGATTGGTTTTTCGCCGCATCCCCTTTAAGATCGCAGAGTTGATGTGTTGGATCGGCATATCCAGATAAGGCAAAAGGCGCGGATCGCTATTGATGACATCTACAAGTTCATCCGTCACTTCATCAGGATAGAGATAGAGGAGTCGAATCCAATACTCCCCTTCCACCTTGAGCATTTCCCGCAATAGTTTTTCGAGAGCCCCTTTTTCCTTTCGTTCCCTTCCATAATCTCCCAAATCCTGGGCAATCAGAATGATTTCATGCACCCCTTGTGCAAGCAAACTTTTAAATTCATGGATGACTTGCTCCTGCGGCTTGCTTTTAAGGGGTCCCTTAATCGTCGGGATGATGCAAAAACTACACCGCTTCGCACATCCTTCAGCAATTTTGAGATAGGCATAATGCTTAGGTGTTGCCAATTGACGAGGAATCTCCCCCCACTGAAGATAGCTACGAGCAGAGGTGATCTCTTCCCCAGTCTCGCTAGAGGCGAGCGCCTCGAGAATTTTTTCTAAATCACCAGGTCCTAGCATATAATGAATCTGAGGAAAGGTCTCTTTGAGGATTTGGCTATGTTTTTGGACCATGCACCCGGCAACGATCACTTTCGCCTCCGGTTTCTTCAAGGCGAAAAGTTCTTCAATTGTATCGAGCGCTTCTTGGCGTGCTGATTCCAAAAACCCACAGGTATTGATGACGAGATAGTCTGCCTGCTCTTCATTTCCAGTCACTTCATAGCCAGATTTGAGGACAAGCCCTAGCAGAATTTCGGTATCGACGAGATTCCTCGAGCACCCCAAGCTAGTAAAGTGAATTTTATTTCCATTTTGCAAAAGCTTTTCCATAGGAAAATATCATAGCAGAAAGATAGGTTGCTGGCTACGTCTATGGATTCCATGTTTCATAAAAGAAAGAAATCCACTATCCTTTTGAGGTGGAGGTCTTCATGAGATTGCTTATAACTCTTTGTCTTTTGGCAATTCTTGGAACTGGATGTCAAAAGAAAGTCCAACCAATTGATGAAAATCGCCAAGCCATTCGGCTCAATATCCATACAGAACCCCCTACTCTAGATGCTCGCAAGGCAACGGACACCTCTTCGATTGGCATCATCAATATGTGTTTCGAGGGGCTGATGAAGCGGGGTAGAGATCGCACGATCCATCCAGCGATTTCTTATCACGTCGAAATCTCTGATGATAATCAGTTCTACACCTTTCATTTGCGCCCAGCAAAATGGTGGGATGATAAACCCGTGACCGCTTACGATTTTGAACATACTTGGAGGACGATCCTCGACCCCCAATTCCCCTCTGGATTTGCCGAAGACCTTTATGTACTGAAAAACGCAAAAGCAGCAAAAAATGGCAAAATTTCTGTTAATGAAATTGGAGTAAAAGCTCTCGATGCCAAGACCTTGAGGGTGGAGCTAGAGTATCCAGCCCCCTACTTTTTAGATCTCGTCGCCTCACATTCCTTTCTCGCTGTTCCTTCTCATATCACCAAGCTCTATCCTAAATGGGCAGATAATTGCGGGCCGAATTTTGTAGGAAATGGTCCTTATAAACTCAAAACTTGGAAACATCACAACTGCATCGAGCTTGTTAAAAATGAATATTATTGGGACCTAGATGTGGTCACGCTTGATGAAATTGACCTCAGTATCATCGAAGACCCCAACACAGAACTCAATATGTTCGAATCGGGAGAGCTCGACTGGGCTGGATACCCTCTTTCCAATCTCCCTACTGATGCTTTGCAAGCCCTTTCACAAACAAATCGCCTCAAGACCTATCCACTATCTGGAACCTATTATTATATTTTTAATGTGAATCAACCCCCTTTCGATAATCTCAACATCCGCAAAGCCTTTTCCTATGCAATCGATCGCAAGGCAATCATAGATAATATCACACTCGCACACCAAACTCCTGCAACCAGTTTCATACCTCCGGCAATTTGGGACGTACAATCCTATTTTGAAGACAACAACATCGAAGAAGCTCGCAAATTTTTTGAATTGGGTCTCGAGGAAATGGGTTGCAAACGGAAAAATTTTCCCAAAATCACTCTCATTTATAACAGCTCCGAAGCGCATCACAAAATTGCCCAGGCAATTCAAGAACAGTGGTTCCAAGCCTTTGGCATTCGAGTGAAACTCGCGAACGTAGAATGGAAAGTCTTTCTCAATGAACTAGCTCATAAGCAGTTTCAAGTGGCCCGCATGGGAGGGATTGCTGGGTATAATGATCCGATGTCATTTTTTGACCTCTATAAATACCCAAAAAGCCCGAATAACTATTCGGGATGGAGCAATCCTGAGTTTACAAGATTGATAGAAACCGCTGAGAGGTGTGTAGATCCTCAAGAAAGAGAAAAACTATTGCGAGATGCGGAATCAATCTTTATGTCGGAATTGCCCATATCACCTATTTATTACTATCAAGGAACATTCATCAAAAAAGAATACCTCAGAGGAGTAGAATTGACAGAATTCAGCGATGCTGATTTTAAATTTGCCTTCCTGGAATTGCAATGATTCGTTTTTTATGTAAAAAAATTCTCATCCTTCTTTTATCGCTTTTTATGGTCGTGACCTTGACATTTGTCCTCATGCAAATCATCCCGGGAGATCCGTTTACGCAAGAAAAAGCAGTCCCCGAAGAAATACTCAAAGCCATGTATCATCACTATGGCCTTGATCAACCCTGGTATGTGCAATACGGACGGTACTTGAAAGGTTTGATCACCTGGGATCTTGGACCTTCTTTCAAATATCAAGGGAGAACCGTGACAGAAATCATCAGTGAAGGGTTCCCTGTTTCGATGACGCTAGGCTTTGAAGCCCTCATTCTATCTATTTTCTTTGGAGTAGGCCTCGGATGTATTGCTGCTCTCAAACATCTTAAATGGCAAGACCACTTTACTATGGTTTTCGCAGTGCTAGGAATTTCTGTTCCAAGCTTTATTTTGGCGACTTTTTTGCAATATCTCATCTCGATGAAACTCGATCTTCTTCCTGTAGCTAGATGGGGCTCTTTTGATCATTCGATTTTGCCGGCTATTGCTCTTGCAGCTCTTCCCATGGCTTTTATCGCCCGCCTCACTCGCTCCAATATGGTCGAGATCATGCAACAAGATTACATCCAAACTGCAAAATCTAAAGGACTCAATTCCTTTCAAATTGTCTTTAGACATGCCCTTCGGAATGCACTCCTTCCCATCGTGACCTATTTAGGCCCTCTCACTACCGCCATTTTAACTGGAAGCTTTGCTGTCGAAAAAATTTTCGGAATACCGGGACTTGGGCAATGGTTTGTGATGAGTATCACAAATCGCGACTATACCGTGATCATGGGGACAACCGTTTTTTACAGCGCCATATTGATGTTCTCCGTCTTTATGGTGGATGTCCTTTATTGCATTATTGATCCCCGCATACAGATCGTGGAGAGAAAGGTACAACTATGACCCAGAAAACTGATACTCTGCTCGATTCCTTAACCCGCCTCTTCACGAATAAGAAAAATCCGCAACCTACGACTTATAATTACTGGCAAGAAAGCTGGCAAAGACTAAAGCAAAATCGGATGGCGATGCTGGGACTCTACGCTCTGATCTTTTTGGTCTTTTTTGCAATCGTTGGTCCCTTTCTCACACCCTATACCTATTACGAGACCCACCTTCATCTAAAAAACCAAGCTCCGTCGACCCAATTTTGGTTTGGTACCGATGAATTGGGACGAGACCTCTTCACTCGAGTGTGGTGGGGGGCTCGCATCTCTTTGCTGGTAGGCATTTCAGCCTCCCTCATCGACCTCATCTTCGGAGTCTTATTTGGCTCACTAGCTGCTTCGATTGGAGGAAAAGTTGATGAAATAATGATGCGAATTGCCGATATTCTCTATTCGATACCATATCTTCTCGTCGTCATCCTCCTAATGGTCGTCATCGGCTCAGGGATCACAACAATCATCCTTGCCTTGACCCTTACCGGATGGATCAGCATGGCCCGAATTGTAAGAGGGCAAATTTTGCAACTCAAGCAGCTCGATTTTATCAAAGCAGCACAAGCAATGGGAGCATCGAGATTTCGAATCCTTTCTAGACATCTCATTCCGAATGCACTCGGTTCCATCATTGTGACAGTGACCCTAACAATACCAACCGCGATTTTTGCCGAAGCTTTTTTAAGTTTTCTCGGCCTAGGAGTACAAGCACCCATTGCAAGCTGGGGAACAATGGCCAATGATGGCCTACCAGCGTTGCGCTATTACCCATGGCGCCTCTTCTTCCCAGCGGGCTTCATCAGCCTAACGATGCTCAGTTTTAATCTCCTTGGCGATGGCCTGCGCGATGCATTCGATCCGAGGTTGCGCGTATGAAAGAGCCCTTATTGGATGTTCATGATCTCCATGTCACTTTCAAAGTGCAAAAACAGCATGTGAAGGCCGTACAAGGCATTTCATTTTCTGTCTATCCCCAAGAAATCTTAGGAATCGTCGGAGAATCAGGATGTGGCAAAAGCGCCACAGCAAAAGCCCTTATCAAACTCCTCCCAAGCCATTCTGCCTATATCTCCGGAAAAGTCCTCTTTCAGGGAGACAACCTTCTCCAGTACTCAGAATCCCAATTGCAGAAAGTACGCGGCAAAGACATTGGAATGATCTTTCAAGATCCTATCACTTCTCTGAACCCAACCATGAAAATCGGTCAGCAAATCATTGAAGGCTATCTCCTCCATCACAAGAAAACAAAAATCTCCGAAGCCAAAAATTATGCAATTCGACTATTGGAACTAGTCGGTATCCCCCATGCGATTTCCCGTGTGAGAGAGTATCCCCATACCCTAAGTGGTGGGATGCGACAGAGAGTCATGATTGCGCTTGCCATTGCTGCTAAGCCAAAACTCATCATCGCTGATGAACCAACAACCGCACTGGATGTAACCATACAAGCACAAATCCTCGATCTGATGCAACAGATCAAAACGAAAACAGGAACCAGTTTTATTCTGATCACCCATGACATGAGTGTAGTTGCCGGATATTGCGATCGAGTTCTTGTCATGTACTGTGGAAAGATAATTGAATCAGCCTCGGTAAATGAGATTTTTGCATCGCCAAAACATCCCTATACTAAAGGCCTTTTGAAATCCATTCCCCGTCTCGATATGCCCAAAAATGCCCCCCTCATTCCGATTGATGGATCTCCTCCAAATTTGACAGAGAAAATCACCGGATGTGCATTTTGCCCCCGATGCAATGTCTCCTTACCTATTTGCATCGAGCAAACTCCCGAGCTCAAAGAATTAAAAAAAGGACATAAAGTTGCCTGCTGGAACACTGCCCCTAATCAAGATACAACACTTAAAAAAATACTATCCACAAGAGCGGAAGACTGTCCGGTCGATTGATGATATCTCCTTGGAAATTTTCCCCGGAGAAACACTCGGCCTCGTCGGAGAAAGTGGATGTGGAAAATCCACCGTTGCTAGGTGCATTCTTGGACTGACCGACCCTTCTTCCGGAACAATTGAATACAAAGGAAAATCCATCACAAACATGAAGCGAAAAGAGCTCAAAGCCTTTCGCAATGAAACAGGGATGATTTTCCAAGACCCTTATGCTTCACTCAATCCGAGAATGACAGCTGGGGATATCATTGCAGAACCCCTAGAGATTCATAAATTCCTCAACAAATCCGAAAGAAAAATGCGCATCGAAGAACTCCTTCACCTAGTCGGCCTGCAAAAAGAAAGCTCTTCTCTTTTTCCTCATGAATTCAGCGGAGGGCAAAAACAGCGGATTGGAATTGCAAGAGCTCTTGCCATGAATCCCGGTCTCATCATTTGTGACGAACCCATTTCAGCATTGGATGTTTCCGTCCAAGCACAAATCATCAATCTGCTCAAAAAACTGCAAAGAGAAATGGGTCTCACCTACCTTTTCATTGCCCATGATTTGCGCATCGTCAAATACCTCTCCGATCGAGTTGCTGTGATGTATTTAGGGCAGATTATGGAACTTGCCCCTTCAGAAAAGTTATACAACAACCCCTTGCATCCATATACCCAAGCCCTTCTCGCCGCAATTCCGATTCCGGACCCCGCGATTGAAAAAAAACGCAATCGCATCGTTCTCCATGGAGAAATTCCAAGCCCCTATAATCCCCCAAAAGGCTGTCCCTTTGCGACCCGCTGTCCTCATGCTACTCCTACATGCCACCATGTCCGTCCCGAGCTCAAAGAAATCATTCCTGAGCACTGGGCCGCCTGCCACCTCCTTCCAGGAGATTTCAAAAAAGGATTTCTGAAAAAAAATACCTAGATCAATCTCAAAGCTACATTTGCTCAAGGCTTGAGATGAATTGATTGCTCTTGGCTGCATCCAAAGGAATCAAAGGGGGACGAACATAATGCCAAGCGGGCCCTCTCTTATTTTCCATCCAAGATTTAAAAGCTGGAATGAAAGGATATTCTTTCAAGACCTGGAAAAAAAACTCAATCTCCCTGGGGTTTGCGCAGTTTGCAGATTTCCCCTTTGCAAAAAGAGAACAAATCAGTTCGGGAAAAAGATTTGCAAGCCCACAAATCGATCCTGAAGCTCCATAATTGACAGCCTCAATGATGTGCGTTTCTTTTCCGACAAAAACCATAAAATCTGGAAAAGCATCGATCACTTTTTTGGCAAAAGCAAGGTTTCCTTCGCTTTCCTTGATCCCGATCACAATGTCTGGAAACTCCAAGCGCAAAGCTTCGATAATCTCTAAGGCAATTGGAACACCGCTGTATTGAGGAATATGATATAAAAGAATTCTCAAGTTTGGATCAGCAACTCTTCGAATGATCTCCCGATAGAACGCAATCACTCCCTCTTCTTGAATATTTTTAAAAAAACTGGGTGGAGCTACGAGAAGAGCTGCGCAATCACATTTTATAGCGGCTCGGGCTAAATCTACCGTTTCCTGGATATTAGCTCCCCCATTACCCAGAATGATTTTTTGAGGGTCAAAGCCTTCGTCTATCACCTCTTCTAAAACATCAATTCGCTCTTTCACAGAAAAGGAAGGCCCTTCTCCTGTAGTGCCAAAAAGAACAATACCTTTGCATCCTCTTTGTACTAGATCGAAACAATGCTGTACGAGCTGGTGAGAATCACAGCTTAAATCTGAATGCATGGGAGTGAGTGCGGCTGCATAAATGCCATCATCTAGATGATTCAGTGAATGTGACGATTCATTAAGTTGGTTATTCGACATAAGAAATTGAGTTGAAAGAATAATGACAAGAAGCAATAAAAAGCGCAAATTCTTTCTCCTTATTCCAAATCAGTAGAAGATTGACTTTAGCACCCAAGTTGCTACCCCATATTTCCTCTATGAAAGCTGCACTACCCATCTACTTCGCTTCGCTCGTCGCCAAGGTGTTCACAACTTGGCTTCCTCTCAAATCTTGTAGCTGGCCAGTTCGCTTTTTCATTGAGAAAAAGAGGGTAACTTGGGTTTTATCATAAAATATGGTATGATTTATGTCATCTTGCTCATCAACCTACCCAAGGAGTAAAGAATGAAAATAAAAAAAATATTCTGTTTAGCAATTTTACTTTCATCCTCTTTTTTTCAATTACATGGAGAAGAAATTCCCATCACCCTAGAAAAAGAAAAAGTAGATATCCATGATCGCTACGGGTATTTCACATATGGTTTTGGACTTCCTGGAATATTTGGTTTAAATCTCGGGATGCGAAATCAACACAATCATCATGGCTTTGAATACGGGGTAGGAGTCGTCCCCTTGATTTTTGTCTATGAGATACATGCCTTTACTAGTTATTTGTATTATCCCTCCCCTTCGCTTGAATCCCAATTCTATTTTGGCTTAGGTCTTAGAGGAGGTTATGCAAATTTAACGAATAATAAGTGGGAAAAAGGGGAAGGTTATGCTGCTCCGGGAATGATTTTTGGAAAAAGCTATCACACAAAAGAGGAAAGTTCCCGCTTTTTCCAAGTTGCTTTCTCGCCTGCAGCTTTTGCAAAAAAGAAAGTTCGATTTGCCCCTTCAATCAACGTCTCATATGGATATTGTTTTTAAGAGGGTATATACGAATTCATTCCACCGGCATGGGAGCTCTCTTTTTCCCTAGGCGAAGCTCTTCAAACTCCACAAACTCGATTTGAGTTTGCTCCGTTTTCCAGAGCATTCTCCTAGGAAAAAATATTAGCTCCTCCCGATGAAAGCAATTCGCATACACCCTCTAAGGGATTTGAGTATAGCTTGAAGTGACAAAGACTCGACAGGGAGACTGGCGCAAGATTCTCTCTGTGATCACGCCTAGCCCTGCATGAGGATCTTCCTTAGACTTCATCGCTCCTAGAACAAGCAAATCAAATTCTTGGTCCTTTAAGAACTGAAGGATCGAATGCTCAATTTGCCGAGCCCTTAGAATTTTTGTCTCGATCTCTACTCCAAATTCCCTAGCGATGGCTTCAGCCCTTTGCAATACAGATTCTCCAATGAGATATCGATAGGGCATAGGAGATGCGAGAGGCAATGAATAGGGCACCTGAATAAAGTGTACTGCTGTCACCTTGGCTCGATGCACTTTTGCAATTTCACAGGCCATCTGTACTGTTTCCGTCTCAGGCCCTCCCTTTGTGGGAACGAGAATATTTTTAATTTCAATAGGTTGAAAACCGGGAACTTTGACTTTTTCTACCTTGACTTGTGCTGTGGGAGCAATTTTTTTCCTTCTTCTGTAAAGAAAATACATCAGTAATCCAAAACCCATCCAGGCAAACCCGAGATAGCGACCGTCAGGCTTTGTCACGACGACAAGAATCCAAACTGCAAAAGTAGAAAGAGCCCCAACGATTGCCGTCAAAGGCAAAGACACGTCCCTTGAAATCTTGATGTTTAAGGGAGCTTTGAAAGGACGTTCCAAATGCGGCTGTTTGATGCGCAGGACAATCAGAGAGAGATGAGCAGAACAGAAAGCAAGCATAGCACCAAAGTTATAGAGATCTGCCAAAAAATGGAGTTTTCCGCGACTCCAAATAATCACAAGGGCTGCAAAAACTGCAAAAATAGCGAGCGGAACAATCGGAGTGCGATATTTCTTGTGTGTCCGATAGAAAAAACGGGGCAACTGATAGTATTCACCCATATTAAAAGACAGTCGAGAAGCTCCCATCAGTCCCGCATTGCCAGCCACAAATAAAAGCGCTGCAGCAAGAACCCCCACCCAAGGAGCCAAAAATTTCCCGCCAAAAGGGAGATTGTTGACAATCCCCAAAATGGGATTATCCATATATTTTGTTCCTAGCTCTTGAGGAGTCATGAGAGAAAGCCCAATAATCGAAATCGCTAAATACATGACGATCAAAACACTCATCACCATCATGACTGCACGGGGAAGCGTTTTCACTGGGCGTTTAGTCTCAGAGCCCAAATTGGCAAGAGATTCGATTCCTGTATAAGCTACCATAGCCATTGCAGTTCCTTTGAGGAAACTTTCCCATGTAGGCGACCAATTTGCTTGCACACCAATTTTCATCTTCTCAAAAACTGCTGCTATATCGATTCCCCCTACAAGAGCAAGGACAAGAATCAGTACCTGCATAAAAAGAGCAATCCCAGTAAGGACCATACTAATACGAGTAGAATGTTGGACCCCAAAATAATTGATGATAAAGAGAACGCCTATGATTCCGACAGAAATACCTAAATGAACAAAAACATTTCTCGTCCCCTCATAAAAAAAAGAGAGATACGGCAAAATCGAAAAAATCGAAATGGCAATCGTCACGATAAAATCGAGCAAAAGTCCCCATCCAGCAATGAAAGACACAAGGTCATTGAAAGCAAGACGAGCAAAACTTGCTGAACCGCCAGAAATCTTTGTCATCGCGGTCATCTCTGCATAAGTTAAACACGTACAAACAAAAACCAATCCGGCGAGAAGAAGAGAAATCGGAGCTGCACCTAAAGAAAATAACGCAGTGATTCCAAGAGCATAAAAAATGGACGACCCAAGATCTCCATAGGCAACAGCAAAAAGATCCGCTACACCAAGCGTACGACTTAAGTGTTCTCTTTCTAGTCGGGCAATGCTGCCTCGTTTTTCATCGGCCATGCCCACTGTATTAGATTAATTGGAATTTGGGGACAAGATTATTTTCGCTGGCGATATTTGGGGCAATCTTTGTTTAAACAAAATTTTTGCGATGCTGGATAAGCTAGTCCACAAGCTGAACACCACCACATCTCAGCCGAATTGACTCTTGGCTGAGCAGGACCTGCAAAAACAGGTGTAGACACGAATGCGATGAGAAGAAAAATGATCATCATCAATAACCTCCTAAGGCAACCTACAATTGTTGAAAACCTTATTAAGTTTCTTATACCAATAAATAAATGTACAAAAGCACGAGAGATTTTTGAGAAAAAAATGCATTTGGAAATCGCAGCTAACTTTTGTAAGTTTGCAAGATAGAAAATGTATTTTTGGCCAAAAAGATCCGTAGATTTTGTACATTTATTTATCGGTATTGGTATTATCCCTTTGGGAGAATCTTGAAAAGACAATTTTCATGAATCCAATTTTAAAGCTAATTTTATCTTTTTGATGCTGAGATTTTACCACTTCAGAATGTGATTGTCCATGTAAAAAAGCCTCTTGGACACCTTTGTAGAGGACAAAAATCAAACAGTCACATCTGCGCCGCAGCGGAAGCCATAGGTCCCGTTCATGACGCCAGGATTGTTGCGATGTCGATGGGAGCAGCGCATATCTTCTTTGAGGCTTTTCCAACAGCCTCCACGCAAGACTCGATATACACCTTGTGCAGGTCCTTTAGGATTTTCGGGCTCTTGCATAGAAGTCTCATAATAGTGGTACCCATACCAATCCAGACACCACTCATAAACATTACCGCTCAAATCATAGAGACCGTATACATTAGTAGGATAGCTCATCACAGCAGTGGTATCAGAGCTAAAGAAGTTTGCCTCTGAGCGCTCTAAATCATCGCCTGTTGGATATTGCACTCCTTCTCGACCTCCATAGGCAGCAATTTCCCATTCAGCTTCGGTAGGAAGACGTTTTCCAACCCATTTGGCATAGGCCATGGCGCCATACCAACTCACACCAACGACAGGATGTTTGCTATAACCCGATTCAATGACAAGTTTTCCACTATCTTTTCGAATGCGAGAATCTCTAAGGCGAATGATGTCATTGTTATTGGCATCTTTTTCTCCTCCCATTGCCATCAAAAATCGGACAAATTGCTCATTTGTGACAGGATGAACATCGATAGCAAAAGATTTAAGATGTACCGCATGCCGCGGCATTTCATCACGCGCTCCATTATTACTTCCCCGAAGAAAAGTTGCCCCTTCAACGACAATCATTTCAGTCAAAAGAGGTTTAATCTCTTTCAACTCGGTCTTTTTAGGAGTGTAAATGGCAACAGTTTTGTCCGTTTGAAAGACAGCCGCAGGATCCGGTTCATATTCGGGCCTTTTGATTTCTTGAGGCTGGATTTTCGGACGAAGACTTCTCTCTCCAGGCATCATTTCTTCCAGAATTTCGGATAAAAGTAGCGGCCTTTTCTCGGGATCAACATTGAGGCAGTGTTTGATGATTGCATCCCAATCTCTTTCTAATTCCAGGTTGCATTCAGAAGGCATGGGAAAAAATCCTTCTGGAAACTGTCCCACAAGCAGTCGATACAGCATAATGCCAAAAGAATAGATATCGGCTTTGACATCTGCATCTCGATTTGATCCGATTTGTCCTTTCTGCTCAGGGGCTAAGAAAGCGTAATATTGATAGAAAGAATCATGCAACATTTCAACATTTCCTTCCCCTTCTCCATACATCTCAAGAGACATGTCCCCCTCTTCAAAACCCGCTGCAAAGGCCATCATTTCCCATAGAATGCGATAACTGCGAGAGAGAACAGCTCCCATTCCCACAATCCTTGAAAGCCCAAAATCACTCACCATGACTTCGAGCGCACCTTCCGTTTCTCGCAACAAGATATTATTCAATTTCAATCCTCGATGAGCCAAAGGTTCATCATGGATATTTTTTTGATGAGCATAATCAAGCGCTGCTGCGACCTGCTGTGCAATTTGATAAATCTCTTCTTCTGGAGGGCTTTTTTTCTTTTCGAGATAGTGGGCTAAATTCATTGTCTCCCCCTTGGTATTCAGAAGACAATCCGATACAAGAAAGAACCGCTTCCCATCGGAGGAAACATTGTGCAATTTGACAATATTTGGATGATCAAGTGTCCCTAAAAGGGCTACCTCTTTTTCAAAACGCTCGATAAAATTTTCGTGCTCTGAAAGCTCCCCAGGAAGAACCTTTAAAACATGATGCTTCTTGAGAAAACGATGCTTGGCAAGATAAACCTTCCCCATCATTCCCTGACCAATCTCTTTCAGCACGTCATAATCCCCAAGAATTTGAGTCTGAATTCCTTGTGTTTTCATGATCTATCTCCTTCTAAAATTGAATACTTTGATGGTGAACTTTTCATGGTTTTTTCTCAAGAGCATTGGTATAATAGATCTCCTATCTACCAGGAGGTAGAAAATGGCATGGAAACGCTCTTCTGAAAAGCTCATCGAAAGGTTTACTGAATTTCTCAAAAATTTTCCCGATGGGGAATTGCGCAAGACGTTTGGATATCCTTGCTGCTTTGTAAAAGGAAATATGTGTACAGGCCTGCATGAAGAAAACTGGATCGTAAGACTTTCTGAAGAAGATCGCATGGAATTGATGAAAATCCATGGAGCCAAGCCCTTTGAACCGATGAAAGGAAGGATCATGCGCGAATATCTCGCGCTTCCCCCAGCTATTCAAAAAGAGACGAATAGAAATGACTTGGCACTTATCTGCCATTCCAAAGGAGGACTTGTCGGTTCTTATTTTGCGACCCACTTAGCAGAAACAAATACACGCATTACGGATGTGATCACCATTGGATCTCCCTTAGCCGGAACGCCTCTCGCCACTTTAGGCCCAGGATACGATGCCCACGAAATGAGAACTGACTCCAAGTTTCATCAAGAGTTGCGTAAAAAAATGAAAGAGCGTCAAGAAATTCGATTCTCGCATATTGCTTCTGCGGTCGATGATATTGTCCCCCTATCTTCTGCTCTAGGGAAAAATCCGTCTCGGCAATTAGTATTGAACGATATGGGACATGTGGGCCTTCTCTTTTCTTCACGCGTTGCCAATCAGATTTGTCGCTGGTTATACCAATCCCACGAAATAAAGTCATAAAGAGCACAATAGATTTTGCCGAAATTCGAGCCTGGAGCTCGAAGGCAACTTCAAGAAGTTGTCGAGAGCGAAGGCGAAGAATTGCAGGCAAAAGATGTCTGCAATTTATGACTTTATTTCGTGGGATTGGTATTACATGACTAAAAGAGTTATAAATTCTCGATGGCTTCTAAGATCTGATCCATATCGGTCATAGGTGGTTCACAATGCGTCCCCCGACAAATGTGAACGGTTGTTTTGCCATCCATACAATTTTGCTGAGCAATATTGGGAAGATTGAGACTTTCATCGCCAGGATATTTCCAGACAATAAATGCATGAGGACAAAAAAGGCCTCCAAGTGCCTTCTTCAATTCCTTTTCATTGGTCCGATTTTCATCTAGGGCAATCACAACGAATGGGGCCTCTTTATCATAGTAGCGCTGCAAGGTAATGAGATGATAACAAGCTCCTGGAGGAAATGCTTCGATGAACGTTTTGGCTGCTTTTAAAATATCCTCAGCCTGGGCAAGGTATTTTTGTTCTTGGGTCAATTGATGAAGACGCAAAAGATTTTCACAATGCACAGCGTTGCCTGAAGGTTCTGCTCCGTCATAGAATTCACATTTGCGAATGAGTAAGTATTTGTCTTCCCTCGTCTGATAAAATGCACCATCCTCTGCTTTAAAATCTATTTCCAAAATATCTGTGAGCTCCCTCGCCCAGTGAAGATAAGAGGAGCCTGCCCCGACTTCAAAGAGTGTGAGAAGAGCACGGATCAAAAAGGCATGGTCATCAAGTCCAGCTGCAAAACGAGCATCCCCTTCTCGATAGCGTCTGAGTAGTTTTCCATCTTTCCAGAGATTTTGCGCAATCCAATCGGCTGTCTTCTGCGCCGCTTCTAAATAAGGACCCTCTTGAAAACAAAATCCCGCGCGAGCCAACACATCGATCATCAGACCATTCCACGAGGTAATGATCTTATCATCTTTAAAGGGCTTCGTTCTTTCTCTTCTTTTTACCAAAAGCTTCTCTTTCATCTTTTGGATGGTACTGTGCAATTTCTCTTCTTCTAATCCTACGATTGCTGCAAATTCTTTTGATTCTAGGGGGACATGGAGGACATTTTTTCCTTCAAAATTCCCTTCCTCGGTCACGCCAAAGTAACGACAGAATATGTCTCCATCTCCTGGCCCCAAGACTTCAAAAATCTCATCTTGCGTCCACAAATAGAATTTTCCTTCTAGCCCTTCTGAATCGGCATCCTCAGCGGAAAAGAAGCCCTCTCCCTGCAGTTCATTCAGCGCATAATCAAGAGTTTGTCTGCTAATCTGCCCAAAGAATGGTTTTTTGGTGTATTTGTACATTTCGAGATAGGTCTTTGCCAAAATCGCGTTGTCATAGAGCATTTTTTCAAAATGGGGAAGATGCCATTTCTCATCGATGCAGTACCTGGAAAAGCCGCCGCCAAGATGATCATAAATGCCACCCCGAGCCATCATCTGCAAAGTCAGCTCAATGTAAAACAGCGATCGGCTATCTTTATTGGCTTTGGAATATTGCAACAGAAAATCGGCCTGATATCCCAAAGGAAATTTGGGCTCTCCTTTGATTCCTCCATAGACGGGATCGGCAATATCAAAGAGCATTTGCACTGCATTTTGCAGATCGTCTTCACTAGGAAGATCCATTCCAGTGGTTTTGGCCGACGTCTCGAAAAGTTCGACGATTTTATCTGCCTGCTCAGTGAGTAGCGCCCGTTCATCACTGTTCCAAAGCATTTGAATTTGTGTGACGAATTGATCCATTCCAATGAGTCCCTTATTCGCTCTGGAAGGAAGATAGGTCACCGCAAAAAAGGGTTTTAAATCTGGGGTAAGGACGAGATTGAGCGGCCAACCTCCTGCAGAAGACATGAGCGCCTGAGCAAATTCCATGTAGATGCTATCTACTTCGGGATGTTCTTCGCGATCGACCTTAATGTTGATGAAGGTATCATTCATGAGCTGGGCGATTTCAGAATTTTCGAAAGTCTCCTTTTCCATAACGTGACACCAATGACAAGTCGCATACCCAATCGAGAGAAAAATGGGTTTGTCTTCGGTCCTTGCCTTTTCAAACGCTTCATCCCCCCAGGGATACCAGTCAACAGGGTTATCAGCGTGTTGTAAAAGATACGGAGATTTTTCATCTTTGAGACGATTCGTCATAAAAGTCCTACTGCTTTGGCAAAATAATATGTAATCACAATGGCCGCAGCAATCCCCCCTGCCCAGAGGAGATTGGGAAGCCATTTCATCCCGCCGCTAAGACTCGAACGCATTTCTAAAGTCCCGATTCCATAGTTAAAATCGTGATGGAGTCCACGCATGCGAAACACCCTGGGATATTCCTTCATGATTCCCTCAACATCCAGCTGCAAAAAACTGGCATACTGTTTAATGAATCCCAAAGCATAAACCCCTGCAAGAAACTCGTTGATCGTGCCTTCCTCAATAGCCTGAATAAAGCTAGTTCGAATCGAAGTGGAATTTTCCACTTCTCTCAAAGTAAATTGCATTTCTTCTCGTTTCTTTCGAAATTTTTCCCCAAGCTCCTTTAATTCTCCGCTCATATTTTTCCCCTTTTCCAATCAAATTAAAGTATTCCTACTTTAATGATCTATCAATACTTGTCAATTTTTTCTCTTCGTGGGAGAATGGGGATCTATGAATTCTTTCGTAACAAAAATCGACCTAGCTCTAGCTGAAAAAATCAAAACTGACCTTCTCGATCAGGGATTTGAATTTTCTACTCCCCCTTATACTGTCTTTTCCGCGAAAAAAAAGGGGGTCTCGTGCACCCTTTATACTTCGGGAAAACTGATGGTACAGGGAAAAGAAAAAAATGATTTCATCACGTTTTATCTAGAACCAGAAATATTGAAAGAGCTCTCCTTTTCCTATCCAGAGAGTATGATTGACATGACTCCGCGCATTGGGATCGATGAAGCGGGAAAAGGCGATTTTTTTGGCCCCTTATGCGTTGCAGGCATCTTTGCAAATGAAGAGAGCTGCAAAAAACTCCTCGATATGGGTGTCCGTGATAGCAAGAGGATGAATGACAAAGCCATTATTACTCTAGCCTCAGAAATCAGAAGCATTTTCCCCCATAGCATTGTCCGACTCTTTCCCACCAAATACAATGAGCTCTATCAAAACTTCAAAAATCTCAATAGTCTTTTGGCTTGGGGCCATAGCACAGCCATTGAAGAATTAGTGAATGCGACCAACTGCAAAACGGTCATCATCGATCAATTTGCAAGCGAGCATGTGGTGGAAAATGCTCTCAAAAGAAAAGGCCTAGAGTTATCTCTCACACAACGTCACTATGGAGAAGAAGACCCTGTCGTAGCTGGAGCTTCTCTTCTTGCCAGGGCAGCATTTGTGGAAGGAATCGAAAGCTTGAGTAAGATGATCGACATGCCGCTGCCAAAAGGGGCCAGTTCCGGGGTGATTGCTGCCGGGAAAAAAATCGTGCAAAAACATGGGAAAGAGATGCTGGAAAAGGTGGGAAAATTGCATTTCAAAACCTACGAGGCCATTCTCAATGCTTAAAACCCTTATCTTGAAAAATCTCGTCCTCATCGAGAAGGCCGAAATCGATTTTGAGAAAGGATTTACAATCATCACCGGTGAGACGGGAGCAGGGAAAACAGCCCTGATCGAAGGGCTCCGCCTGATTTTAGGAGAGAGAGCCGATGCAAGCAAAGTTCGCAAAGGGTGTGAAAAGGCCTTCATCCAAGCCGCTTTTGCAATTACCCCCTCCCCTTCCCTTCATAAGCTTTTGGATCAAGCAGGTCTTTCCTTTTTAGAAGAAGAAGAAGAATTCATCCTCACAAGAGAAATTAGCGCCGCAGGAAAAAGTAGGGCCTATGCATGTGGACAAATGGTCGCCGCATCGTTTCTTCAGCAAATTGCCCCATATCTTATTGATTTTGTTGGGCAACATGCCCAGATCATTCTCAAAAATGCTGATCGGCAACGAGAACTCCTCGATCTCTACGCCGATGTAGATTTTTCTTCTTTTCTCAATTACTGGGAGACAGAAAAACAACTCCAGAGAGACCTTAAGAACTTACAGATAGAAAAAGCCCAAAGTGAGCAAAGACAAGAAGAGCTAGAAGAGCAAATTCAGGAACTTAAACGAGCAGATTTGAAAGAAGAAGAGGAAGAGAGCTCTCTTTTTGAAGAATATACCCTCCAAGCAAATGCGCAGGAGCTTTTGAGCAAATCTTCTCAAGCATTAGAAGGAATTGAAAAGGCGAGACAAAGCTCTGCATCTGTCCAAAATATTCTGCAAGAAATGGAGAAATTCACTTCGGAGTTAAAAGAGCCCCATAAAATCGCAAAGGAAGCCCAGATCTTCTTTGAAGAATTGCAGCTATCGCTCCAAAGCTTCTCTGCAAAGCTAGATATGAGCCCAGATCGCCTCATCTTTTTCGAAGAAAGACTAAAGACTCTCGATCACCTCAAGAAAAAATATGGTGAAAACCCACTTTTACGGCTCCAAGAGCTCGAAAAAGAGCTTGAAACAGCTGGAACCCTTGATGAAAGAGAAGAGGCCCTAAAACAAGTCCTATTGACAGCGAAAGGGGATACGGCCAAAGCGACTCATCTTATCCATGAAAAACGGGCGATAGGGGCCCAAGATCTTCAGCAAAAACTGTCAATAGCCCTTAGAAAACTCAATATCGGAGCAGCAGAAGTACAAATCCATGTTTTGCCAACACAGAGAACCAAGACGGGAGAAGATGAAATCATCTTTTATCTTCGCGCCAATAAGGGAGAACAAATCACTGCTGTGAAAGAGAGTTCAAGTGGAGGAGAGCTTTCTCGACTGCTCTTTGTTCTAAAACTAGCTCTCGCAAATAAAAGCAAGCCCCCCACGATGATTTTCGATGAAATCGATGCCAACGTTGGAGGGAAGACGGCTACTCTCATTGGAGAAGAGTTGAAAGAATTAGGACAAAAACGACAAGTACTCTGCGTCACCCACTTTCCCCAAGTGGCCCGCCAGGGGGATCACCACATCTGCGTCTCGAAAAGAGAAAATCAAGAGCGGACAGAAGGACAAATCACAACGCTCTCAAAAAAAGAGCGTGAGCAGGAACTCCTCCGAATGCTTGGAGGAACTATGTCAGCAGTGTAAATTATTGACAGCTGTCGTGTTCGCCGTCAGAAGGTTTAGACTCCCTATCGCCTTTATACATAGAATCCTGACCATTCTGATAACGACCTTGCTTCTGCTCTTTGCCGTTGACCTTGCCATTTCTTTGGCCGTTCTTCATTACGGCATTGTCATTTTTCCCACATCCTGTCATCACAGCTAGTGATCCAACGATGGTAGCTAAAACTAACCTTTGCAAATCCTTTTTCATCTTTCTACCTTACTTGTTAAACTTAAATGAATCGACGAAGTAGTTGTATCCCCCTTCGTCATAATTTTGTACCTCACACTCCATTGCCATCAAAAAGAGTTGATTCTTGACCATGATTGCCCTTCCTTTGAAATAGATCCCTCCAGTACGGATAAAGAAATCAAGTGCTGGCTTACCATCTACGAGGAGCATATCGGCAAAAAGGAGCTGATTACCGGGATTATTTGCGAGAATCCCATTCAAAAAACCCTCAAGAGATGCCTGAGCAAGCGATTGGTCAACAAATTCAGGATACTCAGCAATCAAGAGCATATAAACACTTTTTTTATCTTGGCTCGAGATGTAGGCATCGTATTTCAGATCATATCCCTCGTCAGGAACATTCATTTTTTCAGAGATATGTTCAGGACTTTCTGGAAATTTCAGTGTGCATTTTCCGACAACGGAATGGAATTCCTTCCATTCAACATTTTTGACAATTGTGATTTCAGACTCTTCATAGGACTGCTGCAGGTCTGCCTTTGCAGGAATAAATGGAGCACAAAGCGCCGCCAGTGAAAACATCATTAGTCCCTTCTTCATATTGTTCTTCCCCTTTTTAAAACAGTATATTAGTTCTTTATTATGCTCCAAGCATCCCATTGCCAACCCAAAAGAGCCATGTAACAGCCCAAATGAGAATTCCAATCATGAAGAATGGAATTAAGACATTGAGAACCCCTTTCCAAGCGGAAAATCCCTGAACTTCCCCAAGGCCTTTAACAAGAATGATAAAGGACCAAATCGCAATCACAGATTGTACAAAAAGCGCTCCAGTAAGAAGCATCTGCTCTTCTCCAGCAAATTTCATTTCATCGAATTCACCCAGAAATAGCTTATCTTTGAAGTTATAAATGAGAATTGCCCAGATGATGATTGCTACGATATTGGGTACATTGGACCAGGAAACAGCAGCTCGTACTGGATAATAGCTCGCTTTTCCTCCGATCCACTTTCCTGTCCAGTAAGTCAGACCGCTAGCGATTGTGAGTCCGAGCATCCCCACGAATGTAGCGAGTACAAGAGCGGCAATCACAATCCCAACGGTGGTGAAAGTTTCTCCCGTTGAGAGGTTTTGCGCCATATGCAGGAGCATTGGAAGTCCGTAAAGAAAAGAGAGGATCACGAACCGGTATTTCGGATCGAATTTGGTAATATTGCTGATCGTCTCTCTTGGTTTTATCCAAATGTGCGTCCATGGATTCACTCCTAAGGTTTTTTTTGCCATTGCAAGCCTCCGAAACTCTACCTCTAGTTAAATTTATTCTATATCGAACAATTTAACTGTTCAAGACAATTAGCAATAAAAAACACTCGAATAATGTAATCAACTTAAAACAAATCAGATTGAATGAAATTTAAGAATAGAAATATTAAGACTCGATCAAGAAAACGCCTATGGGACTATTCGTCTTCTCGGTCAATAGCTGGGATATAACAGATGTCTTCTTCATCTTCCTCATCCTCATCTTCGACAATCTCCTGCTCTGTCGAATATGTGGAAGTGAAGAAGTTGAGGGGATGAGCGAGGAGTATAACTGGAAAAATCCACATGAGAATACTATACACAATACATGAGCAGAGAATCAATGAATCCTTGAGCAAAAAAATGAACCACCCGCTTCGCTCGAGATCGCAGAGAACACAGAGGAGATTCTCTCTTTGGTCTCTGTGCGCACTTTTAGGATGCCGCAACATCCATGGTTTTTAACCTATTTAAAAAAGCTTGGCCAAACGCAAGAAATATATGTGTTCCATTATAATACTTAAGTCGAAAATCAATTCGATCACATAATTTTGAAAATGATAAATCTCTAAATTCACCTTGATCTGGATCAAAAAAAATGAATTCAGTATTTGACATCTTCTTTATGAGCATGGAATGTCCTGTAAAATTGATACCACTCTTGTTGAAAATATGAACTTTGATTTGTTCTCCTACTCGAAGACGCGCTAATCCTTCGGATAACATTTCTCTATTCACAACCTTTTGATTTTTTTCTGATGAGCTTGTATTTAATAATTTTTTTTGCTCCAAGTACGAAAAAACATTACATGGATATTTCTCAACTAATATAGCGATTGCTTTTTTAAAACTCGAAAAACTTTCCAAAATATGACTATTTCTAATGTTTTCAGTATCGACATTTTCTATAGTGACGTATTTCTTTAATGATCGCTGATCTGTTCCCGTACCTAAGAAATCGTCAAACAAAATTCGATTACAAATAAGCTCACAAAGGCCTCCATATCTCCGAACAAAGCCTAAAAGATTTCGATGTTTCTCTGAATTCAGTTGAGCAATGATTTCTTTTTGATCAAACGGAATAAATATTGGACCAGTTATTTTATTTACCATAATAATACTCAGTAATTAATATTAATAATAACTTAATTATAAATTATTTAATAATTATAATCAATAAAAATATTT
>QIGB01000063.1 GCA_003228815.1 Chlamydiota bacterium
GGAATAGAGATAAAGCGGCAAAAGGCAGGGTGGGACAATGAGTACTTGTTACGAATTCTAGGTGTCAAATCTTTTTCATAAAATCGCCCTGCCAAATATCCCAGTAAGATTGCCGTCTTGATCATCACTAATCCAAGTCACAACAAAATTCTCATTTCCGAGACTTGCTATTGAGGGCGAATGTTGATTTCCAACTATATATGTGTTGATCTGAAATTCATCTCCAAATTTTGAGCCATTTCCATTGAACAATTGACCATATATTCCATTTGCTGATCCATCTTGCCAACTACCCCAAGTCGCAACAAAGTCGTTATTACTAAAGTCTGTTACTGAGGACTTAAATTGCCCATTAAGTGTATATGTATTGACCAGGAATTCACTTCCGATTTTATTGCCATTTCCATCAAATAATTGGGCAAATATTCCTGAACTTGATCCATCCTGTTCGCTATCCCAAGTCACAACAAAATTTCCTTCTTTGAGAGTTGTTAAGGAAAGTCTGTCTTGCCAATTATTTGTATAAGTATTGACTCGAAATTCGCTTCCGATTTTACTGCCATTTCCATTGAATAATTGGGCAAATACCCCTCCCCAGCTTCCGTCTTGCCCAAAACTCTCCCAAGCAACAACAAAATTCCCATTAGGAAAACTTTCTACTGAAGGCCAGTCTTGATCATTAGTTGTATATGTGTTGACTTGGAATTCATTTCCTAATTTGGATCTATTGCCATAAAACAATTGCCCATATACTCCATAACCTAATCCATCCTGTCCGTAACTTTGCCAAGTCACAATAAAATTATCATTTCTAAAACTTGCTACGGAAGGAATTGCTTGTCGTTCTATAGTATATGTATTTACTTGAAATTCACTTTCAATTTTGGAGCCTGTTTCGTTGAATAATTGCCCAAATACTCCTCGTTGATCACCATCCTGAAGCCAACTTGTCCAAGCCACAACAAAATTCCCATTACTAAAACTTGCTACTGAAGGCCAGTTTTGATCATAAACTGTATATGAATTTGCTCGGAATTCACTTCCGATTTTAGAGCCATTTCCATCGAACAATTGCCCATAAACCCCATAATTTGAGCCATCCTGGCCATAGCTCATCCAAGTCACAACAAAATTGCCATTACTGAAACTTGCTACAGAAGGGTTGTCCTGCCTACCATTTGTATAAGAATTAACTTGAAACTCATTTCCAACTTTTTGTTGCGCGGACAACATTCACTCAGTCCAGCTAATAATGGGAGGGGATTTTTTGTTAGCAAGGATGCAGCGGTCCCAGCAATAATTCCGCTCGTACATGAAGTCTTAGGCGGAGCTTTGAAAGCTTTCATTATTCGATGATTTAGCAATTGTTGTGGAGTTTTTGCCGGTTCATTTGCCCATATTATGGTTCCTGTATACTGATTAACAGTACCACCCAATGGGTGGCTTTCGATACAAGGCTCCCTCAATTGCTGCAGATCTGCAACAGGTGGGGGAGTGACTAATTCACTAATTCCATAGGTAAAAGTACTTACATCCATATTTCCCTCTTAAAACAAAATGAAAAGTATTTTTTCATCTCATTTGAAATAAGTCAAGTAAAGGTTTTAGAGCTATACCCAGGAAATTTCAAAAATCGGGAATTTGCCATAGCTTGCCAGTTTGATTTGCGATCCTCGATGCAGGCCCTATTCGAATGGATAGGGCCGATGGAGCGGATCGAAAAGACCGCGGAACAAGGAAAGGCAAAAACCGATTTTTGAAGTTTCTTGGGTATAAATCTCGGTTTTTCTATGAAGAAAGTAAAATATTAATTTGTAAATTAATTCAGGTTTCTATACTAATTGTATTAGATAAGGGATTGTTAATTAGATATGGATTTGGGAAGAGATAAAGAAGAACTTTCGGTCATGGAGGCGGTGAATAACCTTTCCAATATGTCCGAAATCGATCTCAAGACACCTATTGAGCTTGAAAGGGAAGAAGAGATCTCGGAAGAGGTTAATTGGCGTGATCCGAGGCAAGCCCTTCGCAATGAAGCTCTTGTCAAGGAGACCTTTCAGGTTCTCCACCGCTATTTGCAGAATATGGTGCGAAGAGATCGCAATTCTCTCAAAGACCTCCAAACCCAAAAGGGAATCCAGGCGATCATGCTTCTTGCTAGCGAAGCGGTGCACAAAATGGACCGCTATGCGGGTCTCTATCCCGATCAGTATAAACCCATCTCAAAACTCAAGGAATATACCGATCTCCAAAAATACTATCGTCAGCAGATTTTAGAGCAAATGCAAAGGCCCGAAGAAGAAGTTGAGGATTGGGAAGTGGTTGTTGAAGAAGAATTTAAAGGGATCGAGGCCGAAAAGAGGGGATTGCAGGATTTAGAGGGAGTCCGCAAAGACCAGAATTATGAGCTTTTCTTCATCAAGGGTGAAAATGGAAAGCCCTTCTTTAGTCGTAGTCTTCTTCGCCATATCAGGCTGGTCGGCAATTTCGATGAACTTGTGAGCAAGGTAGAGGGGGAAGATCCTCTTCTCGCCATTCGCGAGCTGTATGATCGAGAAGTGCACCAGGGGGCTTTAGAGCTTCTGAAGCTCACAGCTCCCTATATGGATCTCTTTTACAAAGAGGCAATGAAGCACAAAAATCGTCCCTTCATTGGGGGGATTAACAAGGCGATTATGGCTCTTCGGATGGCCGCGAATTCGGTTAATCTGATCGAAAATGAGAGCTTTAAGAATTGTTTGGAATACTACTCAGATTTTCATCGCTTTCTTCGAGCAGCGATGAAGGCCCCTGGGTATCGACAGCGCATCTCAGGAGAGATCGGGAAGGATCCATTTTCTTTCGCACTGCTTAAGTTGACACATGCTCTTTGTTGCTATTTATTTATGAGAACAGAACCTCTCAAAGAAGCGCTCAAACTCATTCACACGATCATCAAACGGGGTGATAGCTTGCGAGGTCCTCGCCCGAAGGAAATGGCTGATGACAAGGAATTGCAAGTGTGGAAGGATTTGCAAGATGCTGATGAGAGTATCCGTTTTCTTTTAAAGCACTATCCAAATGGGCCTATCTTGCGCACATTAGATGCGTTTCGCGAGGAGGAAGAATTAGAGGGATGGGATCCACTCACCCACTATAATTTTCCATCGCAGCAATTTACTTTTTCTAACAATGAGATGCATGTCAGTGTTTTTCGCATTCCTTGTCCTACATGGCAAGAGTCGATTCAAAAAGCGAGCGTTGTCGAAGAGTTTGAAGGATTCTTGCGCTATTATAAACATGAGCGCAAACCGGATCATCATCTTTTGGTCAATCTTCAAGACAGAACTTCCTGGGAAGAATTTGCCCGTTGTAAAGCTTTAGAAGAGGCGGACCTAAAAGCTGAACACTACGATGTGCTGCATGTTTTGGGACTGCCGAAAAATTCTCCGTTTTATCTGCAAAGCGATGAATATGAATCGATGAATGGAGCGCCCATTTTTATCGAAAATTTTCTGGAGCAACTTGCTAGCGGAATCGATTGTGGGTTTTATTTTCCTGAGCAGCTTAGAAACGATGAAATAAAAAAGTTTTCTAAAAAAGCGCTGGAAGTCGTCCATCAACTCTTTTTCGAGGGAAAAACGAGCTTGACGCGCATCGAGCGTCTCAAATTTATTGAGATTTTTTATCTACTTTATGTGACGAAAACAGTCGAAATGCTAAAGATCGACTCGATCAGTTTTACTTGTAAGGATGCTCTCGATACAGGAGCGATCGCAACTGCTGTCTATTATGGCTTTTTGCTTATGCTCTCATCCAAAAAACCTTGGCCTAAAGAACAAATCGACCATCTTATCTGGATGATCTATGGACCCGCTTTTTTCGTTCGCGATCGCGCAATCAATCAAACTCGATTGAAGAGGGGAATGATGGTTTTGGAGACGATCCACAAAGCTGCACTCAGAGATCATGCTGCTCTTGTAGATGGAATTAATCAGCTTTTTCATAAAATCCAGTTTCCCATCAAACTGATGGATTGAATATCTTTTCAAAATTGAGATCTTCTCCAGCCAAGACAAATGCCAAATTATTGAGCTCTTTTGTCTCCTGAAGCATCGAGGAGATATAGTCTTCATATCCCTGTTCTTCCCTACTTGGCATTTTGAGTCCTAAAAATGTGAAATCAGCTAGATGAGAATACTCTTTCAAATTGCGGAAGAAGGCCTCTTTTGGGTCCACAATAGGAGAGAAGACGAGGTTTTTGATGCGGAGTCGCTCTTGATATCTCTGAAAAATATGGAGGAGTTTGGTTTTAGTCCGATCATCTTTCACAATGGATTTTATGCAAATTCGGGAATTAGCCCATAGAGTGCTTCCCTGCAGAATATAGGAAAGGGCGAGGCAAAGTTCAAAATTTCTCTGGTTTTGGCCACGCCACCAAAGATTGATTTGTTTGGGGGTGGGGGAGTTTTCTGCATAGAGACGGGGATTGGCGATGTCGTCTTTCAGCAGCAGGATGTTTTTTCCGAAATCGGATGCATGTCTTAAGAGCGGATAGAGAACGTCTGGGGGGAAAGATTTTAATGGGAGGATGATCGTATTGGGCTGCAGAGGCCCGAAGCCATAATTTTTGATGATTTGTTCTTTGCTTTCGAGAGAATCTTTCGAAATATTCACATGGACATAGGCAGGAATGTGATATTCTTCGAGCCTTTGTTTAAAAAGGCTCTCTTTTTCTTCCTCAGTTGCCGAAGTGGCAAAAGTCAAAAAGCCTTTGCCTTGATCGAGGGCATGAGAGAAATAAGCGAGGTTTTTCTCCAGTGTAGAAGAGGAAAAAAGGGTGAGAATATTGGGACGCCAACTCTTTGGATTGGGTTTTAACTCAGAGAGTTTTGCTGCAAGTCGATGAATGAGGAAAGAAAAAAGGCTATGGCGAATATCATCCCAGTTTCCTTGGACTTTGCGGCTGCTCGTCCAGAGACAGAGACCGATGGTCAGCGCAATGAAGAGAAAAGCCGCTCCGGCATTGATCATGAACATCGAAAAGAAACAGGCAATACATCCTAAAAGGGAGAGGATCCAGGGAATTCGGAAGCTGGGACGCCAGCTCGGTTTTCGAATAAATCCTTCGAAGAAGGCGACGAAATTGATCAGAGCATACGAGGCCAAGCAAACCATCGTGAGGATGGGAATCAAATGATTGAGGTCAGTTGCAAGGGTCAGCATTAGCGCTGCTCCAAAAACAAAGAGTGAGGCAAAAGGGCCTTTTGCAAGGGAGGAGGAGAGGATGCCGTCCTTTGCAATGGTTTGAACGATTCGTGGTGTTCCTAAAAGATTGCTGAGTGCGCTCGAGAGGATAGATCCCCAAACGCCTGCAAAGACAAGCGTGTCAATTTTTGCCACATGAAAAAGAATTGTGGGGTGAGAGCGGAGAAGTTCCGCGGAAACCTTTGAAGAAAGAAAAATGGAAATACAGAGATAGAGAGCAAAGGCAGAGATCACCGATAGGATCGTTCCGATTGGGAGGGAGCGATTGGGGTTTTTGAGTTCCCCTGAAAGGGACATGCCTGCTTCGATTCCCGTCGTAGCGGGAAAGAACATCGCAAATCCAAGCCAGAAGGACATAGCGGGAAGTGTGGCATTTTCATTGATGGGGAGATGGGAGAGGCTTTCTGCAGATCCTAGGAAGATGGAAATGAGTCCCGTGCAAAGAATGAGGAAGATGACCAGTTGTGTTTTGAGAGCCAATCGCATGGAAACAAAAGAAATGAGTGCCAAGGTAGATAAAGCCACGACCTCAATCAGCTCGATAGAATAACGAGGAAAAAATTCCTGAAAGGAAAGGGAAAAACCTGAAATGCAGAGAGAAATAGCGGAAATTTGCATGAGGCATAAGAGGATGCCAATGGCGCTGCCGAATTCAATTCCGAGGATACGGGAAAAAATGTAGTAGGCGCCTCCGCCTCCCACCTTCATGTTGGAGACGATGGAGGAAAAGGAAAGGCTTGTGATCAAAAGTAACGATGAAGCAAATGCGATGATGAGGGACATAGAGACCAGTCCCACATGTCCAAGGATCCAGCCAAGTCTTAAGAAAACGATGACCCCAGCCATTTGAAGAAAATTGGGGATGAAGACCCCGGATAGAGTCCCCAATTTGGGGCTCGTTTTTGCGATGGTTTCCATAGGGGAAATTTTATCAAAATAGATAATTAGTTCAGACTCAAATCCTCGGGGATCATGGAGAGGGTAGCGTATTTGCCTCCCATCTCCCGTAAAATGGTCTGCCAAATCTTTTCTGGGCGGGTCTCAAAGACATGTTGAGCAGTGGCGGGGGCGAGGAACCAATTCCCACTCAAAAATTCTCTTTCTAACTGCCCTGGTTCCCAACCTGTATATCCAAAGCAAAGTCTCAGGTATGGCCCATCTGCGGTGGCGATGGCTTCTTGCAGAAATTGCATGTCTCCACCTAGGAAGATTCCGTCACACACTTTGAGAGCTTGCTCTTTGAGAGCTTCAGATGAATGAAGAAGCATCATTTGGTTTGGCTGGATGGGGCCTCCTGCGAGAATGGCGACATTGGCATTTTCCTGCGTTTTTAAATTGATCAGATCTTCGGGGAGTTCGATGTCCACAGATTTGTTGATGATGAGTCCAAATGAACCACTGGGGGTGTGCTCGCAGATGAGAATCACGCTGCGGAAATAGATTCCTGCATCGATTTCTGGGCTAGCAATTAAAAAGCTTCCTTTAGAAAGTTCTGAATAGGGAGGGCGTTTATCCATTTTTATCTAATTTCCTATTGCTTCATTGAGTTGTTGATTATAGAGGCGTAAATTGTCCGAGAGTTCGTTTGCACGCCTGAGGAGATCGGCAAAATCTCGCTTAAAATTTTCTGAGCGGAGAATGGCCTCTCTTTCAGGGGATTGATCAGCACGGTCGATCAACATCGAGATCCGACTCATGGATGCATTGATGTCATCAACCTCATTTTGGAAATAGGTCCGGAAGGATTTGGGATTCTCTAGTGCATTGAGCTTTGTGATCCGAGCCAGGTGCGTTCTTTGCCATTCTTTATTGAGATGAAAGAGAATGCCATAGTGGTTGAGGTCATTCATCAAATTATTGCCCTTTGTCATCGCGGCATTCATTTGCAGGTAAAGATCATCATCGGACATCAGCCTACCCACTGTCCCTTTCCCCTGAGCAACTCCGTCTGCCACAACATCACAGGAATGTGTCATGGATTTTAGGTTTTGCATAACAACGCCTGCATTTTTAAAAGCTTCTTCATCCTGCATTTCTCCCAAACCACTTTCTAAGATGGAAAAAACTCCGGAAATACCTTTAAGACCACTTTGGACGTCATAGATGAGGCCAGCCTTATTATAAGCAGCGACAGCTTGATCCATTTCCTGCACTGTCGAAGCCACTACATCTCCATGGTCTTTGAGCCAGTCGCTTGCCCGTTTAAACGTTTCTTCCATTTGTGCAGCGAGATCAGAAAAGTCGAGTACGGCATTTTGCAGCGGGTCAATCGAATCGGCATAAATTGGCTGGCTGAAAATTTGTTTAGGAATGACCCCTTTGGGAGGCGCTTTGGGGGTGATGCCAATCGATTTTTCTCCAAGAAGACCAGATGTTTGGATGGAGATCTCGTCGGTATTGTAGATTTTCACCCCTGAATCAATGCGAAAGGTGAGTTGATAGAAATAGACCCTTCCTAACTCATCTGTTGGTTGGTCACGGGCATCATGGATTTCTTCCATCGCAACCACTTCACCAACTGGTTTCCCAGCAAAGAGGACACGAGTCCCGACATTGAGATTGCTGACACTGGAAAAACGGACGTAAAGGGTTTGTTTTCCATCTCCAACGGTGGGTTTGAGGAACATGATGATCCCCACTAAGATCGCGATGGAGCTGAGGATGAAAATCCCCACAAGCATATTTTTAATTGATTCATTCATCTGAAACTTCTCGGGTCTTGTGATATAGTCTTCTTTAAAAACTCAATAATCGGATCCTGAATTTTAATAAAGGTATCCGGGTCACCAATATGATCAATTTTTCCATTTCGGAGCAGTGCTAGACGATCTCCCACATAGAGAGCGGAGGTGATATCATGGGTCACGACAACACTTGTTGCTTTTAATTCTTTTTGGGTTTTGACAATGAGTTCGTTGATCTGCATCGAGGTAATCGGATCGAGACCTGTTGTTGGCTCGTCATAGAGAAGGATTTTGGGACGATAGACAATGAGTCTTGCCAGCCCAGCCCTTTTGCGCATCCCTCCCGATAGTTCGCTTGGCATTTTGTCTTGCGTTCCTTCAAGCCCGACCATCAGAAGCGCTTCATCGACCCGGTCTTTGATTTCTTCCTTCGATGCCCATTTACCTGTTTCTGGATCAGAATGCTGCGTCAAATAAAAACCGGTGTTTTCTGCAATGTTCATGGAATCAAACAAAGCGGCGCCTTGAAAGAGCATTCCCATCTCTTTGACTGCGCGAAGAAGCTTCGGGCCACTCATGTCGGTGATCTTCATCCCACCTATCTCGACAGAGCCTCGGTCTGGCTTAGTGATTCCAATCAGATGCTTGAGTAGGACACTTTTTCCACCACCGGATGGACCCAAAATGACAAGGGTCTCTCCCTCTTCAATATCGAGATCGAGCCCTTGGAGGACTTTTACGAGGCGATAACTTTTATAGAGATCGCGGATCTTGATCATGAAAAGATCCTCGCAATTTCTTTATGAAGAGAGTTGAGAGCAATGGTGAGAAAAAAATTGCTGCACAAAATGGCAATATAGCAAATCACAACGCTATTGGTGGTATTCCGGCCGACCCCTTCGGCTCCTCCGCTTGTTTTCATTCCTTTATAGCAGGAAATTGTCATGATCAAGATACCGAAGAAAAAGGCCTTGACGCTTCCATTAAAAAAATCAAACAACGTGATGTGATTCGGCATGGGATCGAAATAGGCACCTGGAGACATATCAAAGAAATAAACAGAAATGAGATATCCCCCAAAAATTCCCATGACCATGCTAAATAAAGTGAGCAGGGGCATCATAAACATCCCTGCGATAAATCTGGGAGCGACCAGAAAGCGATTCGGATTGACGGCCATGCTTTGGAGAGCGTCAATCTGTTCGGTGACGCGCATGGTTCCCAGCTCAGCGCAAATCGCAGCTCCCACCCTTCCTGTCACCATGAAAGCCGTCAAAATCGGACCGAGCTCTGTGATCATGGCCTTGCCCACCATCAAGCCTGTAATCCCACTCAGTCCCTTATTGTCCAATTGATAAAATGATTGGGCGGCAAGAACAAGACCTGTAAAAAAGCCGGTGATGGCGACAACAGCCAGTGAAGCAACACCGATGTTATACATGAGCTTCAGGATGATGCGGAGTTTAGGGGGGCGCCAAAGAGTTGCTTTGACCGTATCGATAAAAAGCTGAACATACTCGCCAATCGCCACCAAAAAATGGAGTTTTAGTCGATAGATCCACCTTTCAATGATCCCATCACGCGAGATCCCTTCTTCATTTGCTTCCATGAGCTCAATCTAACCGAAAGAGCGTTTGCGGTCAAAAAAGTTTTACATTCTTTGTCCGCTACTACGGATCATTTGCCCTTCGATACTAATGAGCTCGGCGATTTTTCGTTGGACAAGCTCTGGCAGGTTTTTTAGCCCTTCAAGTGCTTGACGATCCGATGAAACAGTACTTTGAAAGAGTTGTTGAGCATGGCGATCGGGTACCATTCCACTTTCGAGGAATTTATCGAGTGCTTGCGCTCCAGGTTGGGTGAGATTTGCAAGTCCCTTCACAACCTCTCCGACATTTCCTCCAATCATTCCTCCAGCTAGCATTAGGAAAGGATTTCCAAAACCAAAGACGGTGTATGCCCAGCCTTGGTATTGTGTTTGACTGCGGATGCTCCCGACTTTGCCTTGAATCTCTTCTTTTTTTTCGTGTTCTTGGTCTTTTTTAAAGAGAACATGTCGTTCTGTCGCTTCAGCAATTCGCGCCAATAATGCATGTAGACGACGAAGGATCGATTGATTTGTAATCGGTGGTTGCCCTGTAAGTTCTCGAAGATCATTCACTGTGTTGAGTGCTTGCTCTGCTAATTGGGGATCAATCATTTCAGCTCTAGTTGGCTCATTTCCTAAAATAGCTAAATAAGGTGCTAGAGCTTCGTTGGTTTCTTCCATTTGTTGGAACATCTCTTTATTTTCTGCAGGGTTAATAGTCCCACAAGAATGTTGCTGTTGTGTTTGGATTTCTGCGAGTCTATCGACCATTTATTTCCTCCTAAACGGGTTGTTGAATGACCTGAATGGCCTCATCAGTTTCTCTTAGTATTTCTTCAAGTGTTTTATGAATTTGGCGTTGTCCATCATGGAACTCTTTCGTCTCATCGAGAAATTCTTCGAGGGATAAGTTAGAGAGTTCCGAATTTGATTGCAAAAAGGAAAGCTGCGCAGTCGCTTCTCTTAGATGTCCTTGAGAGATTCCGCCCGCGAAGGCAGTCAATCCAGAGGCAATCATTCCCGTGCTCTGCAAAATCGAAGTCACCCCTTGAATCCCTGTTTGCGCGGCATAATTCCATGCAGCATAGCTTCCATAAATTCCCATCCCTGCAGCCGTTATGCCAATTGCTGGGGGAATGTACGTTTTGATCACTGAATGGAGAGTTGTATTTTTTCCCGCAACTTGGTCAGCAACCCAGTCCCATACACGGGCATATTTAAATGCGAGATTCCCTAGAGAAAGGACTCCAGAAAGAATCAGAATGCCACCGACTACAGGAGCTCCTGTGGAGATTGCAGAGAAACCAAAGAAAAAGGAGATTGCGCTCATGATGGAACTGCCAATATCTTCCAAGATGCTCCAAAAGCTCACTGTTTTAGACGCCTCATAGGCCTCTTTTAATTTGATTGCTTCTTCCCTGTAGAGTGCATCGATTTCCTGACACTTTTTTTCAATGGCCCCTTCTTTAAAGCGGCTCCATCGATCCGCAGCGGGTTCAAGTCGCCCTACGTAATTTTCAATTGTTCTTAGAACCGGATCCAAAGTCGGTTTGGAAGGAACATATGTTTCTTTTTTCTCCGCTGGTGCAATGGAAGAAGCGCTCCTATCTTGGACAAAGGGAGAAGAACTTTTCTCCAAAACGGGCAGAACACTTGGAACCTCATGAATTCTTTCTACGGCTTCAACCATAAAGATGCTCCTTGAGATATTCCACACGTTTTGTCAGAGGTTCAGCTTCGTTAAGGTGCATTTCGGCCATTTTCAGTGCTTTTTTTGCCTCTTCGATCTCACCCATGGAGAGATAGCATTCGGCTGCATGAAAGTGAGAGGTGGGACTATGACCACTCAAAAGGGCATGCACGGCCCAAGCGTGCAACGAAGCTTGATATTCTTTTTGCATTTGATGACTTGCGGCGAGTCCTTTCCAAAAACGGGGATCGTAGGGGTCATGCAAAATGAGCTGCGTGAAAAAATCCGCAGCGTCCTTGTATGCACCGATTTCATATTTTCCAAAGGAGGCGGCATAGATGGTTTCACGCTCATGCTTGGAAAAGGGAGGTTTTTCTCCCGTAATCCCGAGGGTTTCTTTGAATTCTTCTACTGCTGCGATAAAATCCATTAGAGCATCCTTTTAATGCATCCTTTGCATATTGGAGAGAATCCGTTCATTGAGACCAAGCATCCGTTGCAAGCCGCGGTTGAAGAGTTCGACAGCTTTGGTGAGATCATGTTGTTCCAGCATGATTTCTTCTGACTTCATACTGATTTTGCGTTGCAAGGGTCCTTCGACTCTTTGGGTGACCATGCGCCTCATATTGTCATCGTTCGCCCACTCCCCAAGTTTTTCTTGCAATTGCGTCGCCACTTGAGTGATTTCACCTTCCATCCAAGAAAATTTTGTAGGAGGAAAGATGTGACGCAGATCGGGATTGTCCGCAAGCTTTTTAATGCGGGCAACATCTTCTCCGGTCACTTCGATCGAGTGCTCACCGTCTTGTGCAAAAGCATCACTTCCGTTGGCAAGCAAACTGAGGAACCATTCGAGCTCTTCCATCTCGGTCACAAGCTGCTCGATTTCCTGATTTTTCACTTCAATTGTTTCATGAACACGCATTTCATGTTGTTGAAAAAGTGCAACTGATTCTCCAGCTAAGTCATATCCTAAATCTGCCATTTCTCTCTCCCATTTTGCTTCCCGCACATCAAGTTTAGATCTGAGCTGGAATAAAAGCAAGAATCAAGCAATTTTTTGTGATGGAAATTTGATCATTCCGAAGATATATATTTTTGAACGGTCTCTTGTATCCGCTTGCCAAGGGCAGAAATATCCGGCACATCAAAAGTTTCTTTGGGGGGCTTTGGGTTTTTTTTCAAATAAGTTACTAAACCACTTCGAAATTTTTCACCAAGATTTTCAGCCTCGACCGTAGCAAGAGCTGGAATCAAATGGTGCCAGGCAGCGCGTTTAAGCGCTGCTTCAAGCACTTTATGAAATGAGTAATTTACAGTGATCTCTTTACAGAATTGGAGCGTTGCGTCGCTTAAATTCGAATCATTTAATAATTGCTCCATTTCAACCATTTCTTCTTTACTAAGAGGCTTATTGAGAGAGCGATTAGGAAGTCTTTGATCTCCGCCAAATAGAGCAAGCAGCTGACTTAGGTTCGGGGAAATTGTCTTCGCTAGATCTACCTGCTGTTGCAGGAATCGCCATTTACAACCCATGTTTGCGGCATCTTCATAGAGGTACAATTTACATCGAGAACACCAAGACTCAACTGCGGTATTATCTCCTGTAGCAAGTAGCCGTTCTGAAGCGAGTTGAATATACTTCATATCTTCTGGAGCAAAGGAAGGTCGTACTATAACTGTCAAGCGACGACCTTCATGAGAGGCTTCTTCTTCTTGTAAAAGAGCGGGATCTTGCCCCTGTCCTTTGAAGATCACACGTCCGTAACCTTTTTCTCTAAGAAAGGCAAGACGTTCAGGTGTAAAAATTTGATCTTGAAATTCTTTTGTTGAGGGATGAGCAAATTCTCCTCGTTGATTTAATACAATGACTACATCCTTCTTTTTTTCATGGATAGCCACACAATCAATGAATTTTCCCCAGGAAGCTGGATTGTGTGCATAGCCAGAATTAAATGAATATTGATCGTAATCTGGTTCCGATTTACCATCGAAAACATTCATTGCCTCTAAAATATCCTTTCGCAACTCAGCATCTTGAATTTGAGGTAAATAAGAGGAGCAGCAGTATCCTCGAGATTTTGGTGCTTCTATTCTGCTCCTATCTAAAAATACGCCAGATCCTGGTTGGAGCCCCATTGGGAGTTGTCCAGAGCTATTACCGGATTCACTAGGGAAAAGGTGAGAGTGTAAATCCTGATAAATCTCGCTATCAGCTTTTGGAGAAGCCTCTTGAACCATGGCTTGCAAATATCTAGGAGTAGTCGGATTTTCCGCATTTTCTCTAAAACCAAACGTGGGGCCCGCAATTTTTCGTGAAATTAGAGATTCAATGTAGTCAAGACCCCAGCCAAGCTTAACAGGACCTGTAAGGAGAAAATCTCCAGGACTCTTTTCTGGAGGTTCCGACCCACATTTTCTGATGTGTACATTCGAGGGGTAATCACAATGGAGAAATGATTGTGGATCATTTGAACAAAACGAGGAATTCATCAATGCCCAGTCAAAAGTTAATGTAGAACAGATTTTTTGCATTAAAGCGATAGCTTTAGCAGCAGCTGCAACATCACCTTGTCCTCCTTGGACCTCCGTCATGATGACAATTTTTTGCATCTGAGTAGGCCATGGAAGTTCGCGATATTGACTTTCAATTTTTCGGTGGAGAGAGAAAATCAAATCGTAAAATTCTTCGGGTGGTTCATTAGCTCTCCTTCGAGCCCACTCACCCCAAACGTCTATTTCTTGAAATGGGGGCCTAAAACAATGAGAGATTGCCATTTCAACGAGAGAAGCACTTTGGCTAAGAATTGGGATCGTCTCAAAAAGGGCGATGACACTATGCATAATACGTTCTGAGCAAGAAGATTGACTATCGAAAGCTCTACGATAATGGCCTAAGCAATTACCCCAGGCAAGTGCGTTGTAAAAGGTATAGTCTCGATCTAGAAGTAAATAATCTGAATTCATAAATTATAGTATATAATATTTTAGATATTAAATCAAGATATTTACTTAGTTGTAAACCACTGAAAGTGTGTTATCTAACCATCAAGGCGTTCCCGCGTAAATCACTCATTTTTAGTTAAATGAGCCTGGAAGAGGACAGAAAAGTGGGTGGAATCCAGCTTTTATGCTCTTCCAGCCAATGGCTGCTAGCGCACAGCAAAATCGGTCCGCACGAATTGGGATCAGTGCTGCGCACGAACCAATTCGTGAAGGATCCGATTTGGCAAAGCGATAGTCAGCTCAAGGCGAGCATCGCCAAAAACGCCAAAAAACGCAGTTTTTGGCGTCTATAGAGGCACCACCACAGAATGAATTTTTTCTAAAAAATATAGAATCATTCAATAATGATGATGCCATTTCAAAGAAAACTTCCCTTGCTGGTCTTCATTGACTTCTGCTTGAAAGCGAATCCCTTTTTTGAGATCAACCTCGACCGAGACGTTGCGGCTTTCCCGGCCTTGTGAAAGGGTGAGCATCACGCCGCGCATCAAATATTTGCCAATTTGGAGAGAGATCTTGCCTGGGTCATTTTCTGAGGTGATGAGCGTGAGGCGATCGATCCCGAGGGTTTTGCGAATTTTTTCTAAGATGTCCGGCGCAGAATTGCCCGAAAGTGAAATGACGGTTTGCGCAAGTTGCAGTGCCTGTACAGCCGAAATTTCAGAGAAGTCTTTATTGAAAAGGATTTGTGAAAGCAGTGAACTCGTAGGCAGCTGAGGGCTCGATTGGAAGGAGAGATTCGGAGAGGAGATGGGCCCTTGCAGCATGACGGTGACGCTCACATCGGACAGATCGCAATTTCCGCTGAGAGATATATAGGAGCTTGGAGAGGGCTGATCATTGAAGATCACTTCTCCTTGCGTGAGATCAAATACTTTTCCAGAAAAAATATACTCTCCATTGATGAGTTGGAGATTTCCTTTGGCGACAATGTCTATAAAGTTGCCGGTGAGGTGGAGTTTGCCCTTCAATTCTGCGGTAAGTCCTCGTCCTTCAACGAAGGCTCTTCCGGGAACAATGAGATCGAGGTCAAGTTTTAAAGGAGAACCTGGAGGGGTAAGACTTTTTTTGCGAGTGATTGACTCTGGGGGATTCACAAAAGCAATGGGAAGCTCCGGGAGGGTAGTGGGAAGGCTATCGGGAATGCGAAAAGTTGCCTCATCAACTTTGAGTTTCCCCTTTGCAATCGCTCCTGTTCGATCTCCACTAATGGTGACTTGTCCACTAAAATTCCCTGTGATGGTATCAAATGTGACAGCTTCGAATTGGTTGAGTTCTCCCGAAATGGTGAAAGGAAATTTTTTGAGTCGATTCAAGAGAACATTGCCTTTAGCAGACGCGCTCCCTCCTTTTCCATCCACAGCATAGAGATCGGTAATGACCACATTTTGTTTGCTGGCATATCCTTTTGCAGAGATTTCTTTTAATAGAGTGCCGCTATAGTAGTTTTCATAGAGGCCATCTTGCAGATCAAATTCTCCTTGTAGCATGGGTTTTGTTAGCGTTTTGGAGAAATGGAGATTGGTCGTCAGCCACCCTTCAATGCGTTGATGTCCAATATTGATGAAGTTGAAGAGATCTTGGAGTTTTCCCTCTGCGATGAGATCTCCTGAAAAGGGTTTGTCTTCATCTAGCTGGATTTTGAAAGGGAGATGGTCAAAAAGGATGGGCAATGTTCCTGAAAAATGGACAAATTGCTCTCCTTTAGCTTTGAGTTCTCCGTGGATTTGCGCGGTATTTCCACTGAGGTGTACTTGCATGGAACCTTTTGTCGTGAGGGTGTCATCGCTCCCTTCGGAGAGGAAAAGAGCTCTTTTGAGAGCAACGTTGCAGCTCCCTTGGAGGTTCTTATCCCAAGAAAGAAGATCAATATCAATAGAGCCGATGCCAGCTAGAGAAAAATGGCGATGGGGCAATGGGATGAATTCGAGAGGAAATTCGTCTGCTTTGATTTTGATGAGAGAAGTTGACTGAGTCAGATCAATACGGGAAAAAAGATGTCCTTTTCCGATATCGAGAGAGAGATTATGCATTTTGAAGTGCTCAGGAGTCCAATCAATTGCAAAGGACTCGCAAAGGGCAATGCGTTTTTGAAAAGCAAAGCCGTTAAAGGCTTCTACATTTGTCAGAATACCTCCATTTTTTTTCTGCCAGTTTCCTTTGCCTGCAACTTCGAGAGGTCCTTCCCAATCACCTTTCGCAAAAAAAGAAAATGGAGAAGCTCCGGGCTCAAAGATCGAGCTGATTTCAATCCGGTCAAATTTCACCTTTGGGGCGATGAGATGTGAAGCTTCAATCGAAAACTCTCCCCGAAGATCGCCGAAAAGGTCGTAAAGAGTGCTTTCGAGAGAGAGCGTTTCGCAAGTCCCATCTCCATATCCCAAATCTTCTGCCTCGATCTGACATTTCAAATCCTGAAATTCAGAGAAAGACTGAAAATCAATTTTTGCACCTAGACGTCCTTTTAAGTAGGAGTCGGGGAAAAGGGGACGGAGAACCTTCAAGTCGAGGATTTTGGCAAAAATTGTCCCTTCTAAACACTTGAGACTGGGATCGAGATCCATTTTTCCAAAAAAGTGGAGATTGGGACCCTCCATTTGAAAGTCATCGATGGAAATGAGTCGGCAGGAAGGAGAGAATCGATATTGGACCTCTCCTTCAATGGGGATATCCTTTGGCCCCCCAGAAAAACGAGTGGTTCCTTCCCAACCATTTCCTTTTCTGACCCCATCCAGAGAAAGATTCGTTGATTGGAGGGGAATATTGAATGCGAAAATGTTCTCTCCGCTGCAATCGAAATGGACCGTGTCACTTGCAATACTTCCAAAGCCCGTCATGGTCCCTTTAGAGAAGAGAGGGGAAATTAGTGAAGCGTCGGGGAGGTGGAAAGTAAGACTTCCCTCCAAAATAGTCAGATCGGGGTCAATTTTTCCTTCCATGCGAACAAAGAGATCGTCTCCCTCGAGGAGAAATTGAGAAATCTTGATCGGTTTATTTCCATCTAAGTCGATCCGCCCCTTAGCTGTTCCATCGAAAGAAACTCCTTTGTATTTTCCATGAAGCATTTTGAAATGGGTGATTTCGAGTTGCTTTTTAAACAAGGGAAACACCCCGCAGCGGGCCTTGATCGTATCGAAGAAGACGATCTGATCTTCCCATTGCATACTCACATTTTTTAGCTTCCATTCGAAGGGAAGATTGCCATCGAGCTTTTGGATAGAAAGATCAATCCCATGCTCTTTTGCTGCCGAGATGACCATTTTTTTGATCTGGTATTTGGCAAGGGGCGTTTGCAAAAGGAGGATGACCCCAAAAGTCAAAATAAAGAAGGAAAGAAGAACACGAATAAAAATTTTCAAAACGTCTGTCCTAAGCTTACAAACACCCACCAGTGGGGATCTATCCCTTCGCGCCTATTTAAGGGAAAAGCCACATCTAAGCGAAGAGGTCCAAAAAATGAATAATACCGAACACCAATTCCGGTCGACTTGCGCCATTTTCCCTTAAAAGTAGGTAGCTGCTCCAAATATACATTTCCTATATCAAAAAAGGGGACAATGCCAAAAGATTTTGAAACGCGGAAACGGGGTTCCAAACTATAAAAAATTGCCGATCTTCCACCGATAGGTTTATCATCATCATCGAGCGGAGAAACAGTAAAGTATTTATACCCACGCAAATTGTCTTCGGAGCCTCCAAAAAAGCGCTTTGGAACAGGAATGGAGCCGATCCCATTGCTAAAAATCGTTCCGATCGTCAGCTTCTGTGCTAAGATGAGGAGTTCATCCTGCCAAAAGGGGAGATAACTGCTGAAAGAAAACATTTGTGAGTAGTAGAAGTCGGTGGCGTCTTTGATATTGACTGCAGGGGACCCTCGGTATTCAAATCGCATGCCCGAAGTGGGATTGAGAAAATCTTCGACATTTGTCCAACGCAAAAACACGGGGATCTCGGCGAGTAAAAAATTGCCGTTGTCTACGCTACTATTGACAATCATATATTCCATCTTGGGCCCTACAGAGAAATAGAAATAGCGATTGACCTCCCGGTCAAAACGATTCAATAAGCTATAAGATTGCATCCGATAGGGTTTGATGGATTCATGCCAGGCTTGAGCTTGTACGATATAATTTTGGCCCACTCGATAGAAGTTGGGAATGAGGTAGGAGGCAATTCCCGAATGGCTCCTCTGAGCGATGTTTGCTTGAAAGGTAAGTCTTCTGCCCAAACCGCTCACATTGCGATTTTCCCATCCCAATGTGGCTCCTGGACCATATGTAGTTTGAAAACTTGCTCCCAAGCTCACCGTCTTGTGTTTGGTCTCGCACACCTCGATCTTCATCGGAAGAACACACCCCTCATCTAGAGTTTTGGGATGGGTGATGTAGACCGAACTAAAAAGCCCCGTATCCATGAGCGATTTTTGTGTCCCTTCGACCAAACAGCTGTTGTACCACTCGTTCTCACACCATTGGATCTGCTGCTCAATCAAGCAAGAGAGAACCGAAGTATTTCCTTCAATTGTCGTAGGGCCAAAATAGGCGAGAGGCCCCGTATCAATCGTGATCAAAACCTTCACACGGGTGGTTTTCCCATCGGCGATGATCTCTCGATTCTCGATAGCAGCCAAAGGATATCCCCGCTCGGATAGGATTTGCAGAGCACAAAGCTCACCATCAAGGATTTTTTTTGTGTCAGCAGTCGCACCAAGAGTCATGCCAATCTCTTCCAATTTCACCTGGGGACAAGGACCATATTGCGCATTTTTGCAAATGATTTTGAACTGCTCAATGCGATAGAGAGGGCCTGGCCTGATTGAAATAATGACTTTATATTCACGACCCTCTTCTTCTAAGTGCATTTCGACTGCAGCCTCGAGATATCCATGAGCTCTCAAAATGCGGACCAGATCGGGGATATCGGACTCTGCGCGGAAACGCAAGGCATTGATGGACGAGGGATGTTTTTTTCTTAGGATGACAAGTTGAGAACTACTGCGCAGAGCCTTGAGTGTTTTGGGATCATCAAGACCTTCGAAATCGACCGAATAGGAGATGCCCGCCGCCCAAAGGGCCGCGGGCATAAAAAAAAGAATTGCCGTTTTTTTTTCAAAGGACACCATCAAAAATATGATGGGCTTCTAGAGAGTAAAAATCAATGTTAAGCACAAGCGTTCAATCGAAACAGATGAAGGTGAAAGGGGTGAACCTTTTTTGTTGCGGCCATAATGCCACTGCCCAAGACTTGGCCATTTTCGACCATGAAGCGGGCCCGATCGCGCAAGGAAGCGACCTTTTCGGGAAGGTTGCTCAGTGCATCCATCACCTGGAGCACATGCTCAGCCGTCCCTCGAACCTCGACATTTCTCAAGACATTCCCAAGCCTTGCGTGGACGTGCCAAAGCCCGCCTTTATCCTGGGATGCCTTGAAAATTTGAAATTGTTCTCCGGAGATCACCGGAAACTGACTTTTATCCATGTTTTCCCTCCTCTTCCGTTCTCGATTATGGAAAAAAAACAATATTTTGTAAAGACCTGATTTTACAAGTAGTTGACAATCAAGCCCTTTTTTTGTAACCTTTATGCCATGTGGATTGCATATTGTCTTTCTATCATAGGACTCATTCTCATCTACCTCGAATTTTTCTTGCCTGGGGGGATCGTCGCTCTTTTGGGAGGACTTCTCCTCGTAGGGGGCGTCACCTATTTTTCTACGTTCGAGGTGGCCGTAGGATATAAAGTCTTGTATTTTGCCCTTACGATCCTCATGACTGGAGCTACATGCAAGCTCGCCCTGAGGGTCCTGAGTACACGAAAAAATAATCAATTTTACCTGAATTCAGACCAGGAAGGTTTTGTTGCAGGATCCTTTGACAAAACCCTTGTGGGGAAAGAAGCAAAAGCCGCTTCTGATCTCAAACCTTCTGGTTATATTCAATTCAAAGAAGAAAGCTTTCAAGGCATCTCAGAAGGAGAATATATTGCCAAAGGAAGCAAAATCATCATCTCAGGTGGGCGAGGCGCCTACCTCATTGTCAAGGAGAAAAAATGACTACTTTTTTTGCAGATCAGACTGGATTTTTTTGGGGAGGAGGGGTTCTCATTCTCGCCTTTTTCCTCATTTTTTCTTTCATTATGCGCTATATCAGTATCTGGTTTCAGGCTTTTGTCTCGGGCACCCCTGTTACCCTCTTTAGTATCGTTGGGATGAGCATGCGCAAAATTCCGCCTCGCGTTGTTGTGAACGCGATGATCAACCTGACGAAGGCGGGAATCAAAAATGTCTCAACAGCCGATTTGGAAACTCACTATCTTGCAGGCGGGCACCTGACCAATGTCGTGGGTGCCATGATCGCTGCAGACAAAGCCAATATCCCCCTCTCCTGGCGACAAGCCACAGCAATTGATCTTGCGGGAAGAGATCTTCTGGAAGCCGTCCGCACCTCAGTCAATCCCAAAGTGATCGATTGCCCGGGAGATGGAAAATATATTACTGCCGTGGCAAAAGATGGGATTCAGCTTGCCTGTCGCGCTCGCGTCACCGTTCGCACCAATCTTCAACAGCTTGTTGGAGGGGCAACAGAAGAAACGATCATTGCCCGGGTAGGAGAAGGAATCATCAATTCAATCGGATCTTCTGACAGGCATGTCGATGTGTTGGAATCTCCTCAGATGATTTCCGAACTTGTTTTGGGAAAACGACTCGATGCCCAAACTGCTTTTGAAATTCTCTCCGTTGACATTGCCGACATTGATGTGATGGAAAATATCGGTGCGCGTCTCCAAACGGACCAAGCCGAATCCGATAAGAAAATTGCGCAGGCAAAAGCCGAAGAGCGTCGCGCCATGGCCGTTGCCCATGAACAGGAAAATAAAGCCAAGCTTGTAGAAGCAGAAGCAGAGATCCCCCTCGCCATAGCAGAAGCCTTTCGCTCTGGCAATCTTGGGATTTTTGATTATTACAAAATGAAAAATGTCCAGGCTGATACAGAAATGCGCAAAACCCTTGCGGAGTTCGAATGAGCAAGACCAAATCCAATAAAAAACAGCCAAAGATCAAAAAACTCTTGAAAGACCGCTCGAACCTCAAGAAAATGATTCTTCTGCAGCAGATTCTTAAAAAACCTAATCGTTGACCTATCCGCTTCCCCTCCTGGGGAGATAGGTCAACAATTGGGTTTAAAGCAAACCTGGATTTATTTTAGGTGATGCTATAGAATCTCCACTCAAATTATGGAGGTTCTTTAATGCCGTCTGTAGCTGCATCTCGAGGCGATTGGCTCGATTCAGCTTGTCCCACTTGGTTTGCTCCTGTGCCAGAAAAAAATGCCAAAACTGGATCCGGTGATTGGCGTTTGGTGACAATGATCAAAAGAGATGAAAAAGGTGATGTCATTGGTCATCCAACAGCGTTTCAATATCATTTGGAAGATTCCACAGGCGACCTCTATGGTGTCCAAGAAGATAAAAAAGGGATTGACAAGCCCTTTGTGATTGCAGCAAAAGCCTTGGGCATGTTCTTTTACACACCATTTTATACGTTAGGGATGATGACTGCGAATTGCATTCGCGTAGCCATCGCTATTACAGCAATCTTTTGGCGGATCATTCCCCAATTTGTGCAGGACATTTATCGGAAAGGCATTTTTCCCTCTCTTGGCAATGCCACGATGAGCATCGTCTGGGATACACCCATCGAAATCGTGAAAGACATTTGGCGCATTGCACGTAGCCCGATCTATGGAACAGGGATGATGATGGCAAGCCTCTTTACTTTCGCCCTTCCTTTAGAAGGGCGCAAATGGTTAGGGAAGATCGAATACGAGTGGCATGAAGGGGTGTCCTATCAAATGGATATCCGCCATCGAAAATCCCAAAAACAAATCGACTTGAAATTTTCTGAGTTTATTTCCGAAATTGCCAAAGGAAAAATACTCTATCTTGGATATTGCATGCAAAAAAGGGGAAATATTCACGAAATAGTCGCGGGAAAACCCCGTTTTGAAATATTTGAGGATTATCAAAAAAATAAAGAATTCCAAGCCAGAAAATAGTTCATGACTTGGGAAATTGTTAAACGGAAAAGAAATATTAAAACTTTTACAGGTAGGTGGAATGATGACAGGAATATTCGCTCATTGGACTAATAGGAATGCACAATTTTCAACAGCTCAAATTAACATACGGAATCCTTCAACAAAAAATTTTTATACAGAAGGGGAATTCTATGAAAGAAAGACAAGAGGATTCACAGTCGAAAAGCATCATCCTACTGGCAGTTATTTTTTGCGAGATTCACATGGGATGTCACTTGGAAAAGATGTGGCGTATATCTTAGCATTCCCCATTCATAAAGTATTGACTACCCTGGGAAATGGGGGCCTTGCTTTTTTAGATGTGGGGATAGCTTGTAGAACAGCTTTCTATGAAAGAACCGCGACGTTTACAAAAGCAGCGAAACCCGCATTAGCAACCCTGAAAGCTTTTGGAAAAGATGCAGCTGTTTTAGCAATTCCAGTTCTTTTGAGACATCGACAAACAACCTTTTTGAGTTTGAATGTCTATAATTCCATTTGGTGGTTGGCAACTGCTGGAGCAATTGCTTATGCAATTTCCAATCCAAAAGGAATGAAGGCTTATATAGGCAAATTTGAAGCTGCTATCAATGGCAAAAAACCTTTGGATTATTATCAAGTCGGTCGTCTCGATCCACGAGCAAAGTGGATGGTTGTATTGGATGGGTCTTTTTCACTTTCACGAATCTTAAAGATGTGGCGAATAGGTACAACGGCTGATAAATGCTATGATGGGAAAAGGGCTAGATTCGATACTGTCGAACCAGAGAAAAAGAAGAAATAATACAACAGGTAGGTGTAATGATGACTAAAGAAATAGCCTGGTGGAATAATAGAAAAGCAAATTTTTCTAATGTTCAAGTTCACATGCGGGATCCTAAAACAGGAGATTATTATACAACTGGCACCGGCCTTAAAGGAGAGAACAAGATATTCCAAGTTGAATATCATAATCCTACTGGCAGTTATTTTCACCCTGATTCCCATATTGGGTCACTTGGAAAAGTTCTGGCGTTTATTGGTTTATTCCCCTTGCATAAAGTAACAACTACCATAGGAAAGGCGGAGCTTGTCGTTGTGAAATTTGGTGATGCTTGTTTAACAGCTTTCCATGATAGAACGACTACCTTTTCTGAAGCTGTGAAACCTGCATTGACAACATTTAGAGCTCTTAGAAAGGATGTCCCTGTTTTAGGCCTCCTTTATTTGAGACTACATGGAACGACTTTTTTGAACTTGAATGTTTATAATACGATTTGGTGGTTGGCAACTGCAGGTGCGATCGTTTATGCGCTTCGAAAGCCAAAAGATATGAAAGCCTATCTGGCACAATTTGAAGCTGCCATAAGTGTCAAGGGTTTAGATGAACATAAAGTCTCCAAACTTGATGCTCGACACAAATTCGTGTTTCCTCTAGTCGATGGTTCGTATTCCCTTTCACGAATCTTAGGTATGTCTCGAATCGGTACTGACAAGGATAAATGCTATGATGAAAAGGCTAAATTGATCGAAAGAGCCGCAACAAAGAAAAAAAGTAAATAATGAATAGAGAGGAAGACTTGTCTTCCTCTTTTTTTAACTTAGGGGGTAATGATGGCAATGGAAGGATTAGGAGCTGTTCTTACAGCTGGACTAAGCACACTTGGCTTAGATCGAAACTGGAAACCGATTCCACAAGAAGGAAAAGAGGGACATATTTGGACACATGGAGAATGGAATGATGAATCAACGAAAGAAGTGCAAAAGCTTTTGAAAGAATCATCTAGTGGGAATCTTTTCCCAATTGACACTCATGACTGGGCTTTTGCAAAGAATATTGGAGCATTAGCCGTAGGAAAATATGTCTATGGCGCAGCCTTTGTTGGCCATGCAGCAAAAGGAGTTTTGGCAATCGCACAAACACTCCGTACTGTTTGGGGAACCTATCAACTGAAGAAAAATGAAGCTGACTTTGATCTATCGACCTTCGCGAAGGCTGAAATCGAACGCTTTCATGAGGCGGAAGGGTATTTTTTACAAGCAGCTAAATATGGTGCTGTTGCTGGAGTTTTATGGATGGATCCAGCTATTTTCGGGCTAGGGCTCTTTGGTCTTGGAACGGTGGGGACAGCTCTTAGTGGCTATGCTCTCTTCAATCCAATCGGATTCCGTTCCGTCGTACATAAAGTCGATAGTTGGTGTCGGCCAGCAAATCTGATGGTCCTTTCTGATGAAAGTATAAAAGAATTATCAGCATGGAAGGCAGCAGCGGCAATTGCCACAGGTTCTCTTCCTCTTGGCCGAATATTCAATATGCACTGTGTCGGCAATGTTCGTGAAAATGATAATGGATCACCAAACCTTCGATTTACTCTAGCAGTCGAAGACAAAGATGATGAAGCAGCAGAAATGGGCGCACTAAGTAAGAAGGAAGTGTAAAAACCTAGTACTCTGTCATGATTAAAATTTAGGACGCAAACTAAAATCAATTTACTCTAAAATCAAAGACTGACAGAGCACTAGGCCTTCAGTTGGATCAAATTGGATTGGTTGGGACCAAGTGCTAAACTTGGTCCTTTTTTAGGTTTTTTTATTCTTCGTGGGTGAGGTGATCAGCGGTTGTGATGCCGCGCACTTCAACTTGAGATTCGGCAATCACCACTTTTTTCCCAGAGATTTCTACAAGATACAGGACCGTTTTTGCACTGAGGGGACGCCTCTCGATGACTTTCATGGCCCGTCCAAGATTCATTTGCTTCATCCGACCATGTGAAACACGGCGGAGCATCCAAACCGAAATGACGATCAGAACAATCAACCCCAATAAAGTGAGCATCATTTTCATAAATGCCCCTTTATAGCTAACAGGAGCCTCTGCGACGTCGAAGAAGTCCTTATCATCGGAGGGTTTTTCGACCTGCTGCTCTTCTTGTTTCTGGGGTTCTTTCTCTTCTTGCGCAATGGCCGAAGAGGATAGGGCAATAAAGAAAAGGCAAAGCAATCTAAGAAAAACTTTTCTCATAAAAATACTCCATTTTATCTTGAGGATGCTTTGCGCTGACTTTTTTTTCAAGTTCGAGCATAATAATTCAACTTGCCCCCTATCCCTTTCTGGAGCTGTCTGCACGAAGAACCTGCTGCGCTTTGATCGTCGGAAAGGTGTACTACACCTTCCCTTCCTCACAAATCTTGCAGCTCCTCCGTTCGTTAACGCACCAAAAATCGATAGGGGGTAAGTTGAATTAATAATTCAATTTGAGGAAGACGATGAAAGGATGTATTGCATTTGATATTGATGGGACGCTAACCCATCGACTCGATTGGATCGACCCAAAGGTTGTTGCCGCTTTAGAAAATCTTGCTGCGGAAGGTTGGACGATTGCCCTCTTAACCGGGCGGATCTTTTCTTTTGCCTGGGAAATTCTTCAGCATTTTCATTTCCCCTATTTGGTTGCAGTCCAAAATGGAGCGGATATTTTGACCATGCCCGGGAAAGACCACCTGAGGCAAAATTACTTGAGATCCGATATCCTACCTGAGATCGAAGCGGCTTATGCAGGATTTTCTGAAGATTTCATCATCTATGCCGGAATTGACAAAGGTGATTTTTGCTACTTTCGAAAGAAACGTTTTTCAGAAAAAGTGCTTCAGTATCTAAAAAAGCTCGAAAGTTTGGGCGCCGCCCCGTGGCAAACTTCTGACTTTTCCTTTTCAAAAGACGAGACATTTCCCCTCATCAAGTGTTTTGGTGAGGAAAAGGCAATGAGCGAAGTTTATGCAAAATTGCAAAACAATCCGAAAATCGAGGTCTCCCTTATCCGCGATCCCGTGGATCCAGCGCTTTATCTCAATTTGATCACCCACCCACAAGCCCATAAAGGAGCTGTTGTGCAATTTTTACGGGAGCATTTTCATCCTCCAGTGATGATCGCAGCAGGGGATGATCACAATGATATCAAAATGCTCGAAGAGGCCGATATCGCCATAGTTGTTGAAACCGCTCCCGAAGAAGTTTTGGCCTGTGCCGATGTGCTAGCCCGGCCAGCCAAGGAGCTAGGGATTCTCAAAGCGATTGAAGAAGCAATTGCCCTTAGACACTAGGTGCGGGTTGTTCTTGGCTTGCAAATGCAGGAGAATCCATCGCCACACCCATTGCATGCATCCCATTGTCTACATAAAGAATCGTCCCAGTGATTGCTCTGGCAGCAGGGGAGAGGAGGAAAAGAGCAGATGCTCCCACATCCTCTGCAGTCATTTCCCTTTGCAAGGGGGCATTGTGATTGGAATACTCGATCATCTTATCGATGAAGCCAATTGCTTTGGCGGCTCGACTGCGCAAAGGACCCGCAGAAATCGTATTGATCCGGATATTCCACTTACGTCCCGCTTCAAAAGCCAGAGTCCGCGTATCGCTCTCAAGAGCGGCTTTGGCAGAACTCATCCCCCCTCCATAGCCTGGAACGGCACGCTCTGAAGCCAGATAGGTCAGAGAAAGCGCCGATCCACCTGTGTGCATGATCGGACCAAAATGCGCAATTAAACTGACGAGAGAGTAAGAGGAAGAACTCAATGCTGCCAAATAGCCGGAGCGCGAAGTTTCTAGTAGTGGCTTTTTTACCTCAGGGGCATTGGCAAGAGAATGGACCAAAAAGTCGATCTTTCCAAAATCTTTTTCCACTTGGCTAGCCACCTCAGAAATCGTATAGCCAGAAGCGGCTTTGTACCGTTTGTTTTCCAAAATATCTTGCGGAACATCTTCGGGGTGATCAAAACTTGCATCGAGAGCATAAACCTTTTTGATCTGCATGAGGCTTCCATCAGATAGCTTCCGAGAAGCATCAAATTTTCCTAATTCATATGATGTGGTGAAAATTTTAAGTATTGGGGTCCAAGTTCCGACTAGGATTTCGCAACCCGCTTCAGCTAGTGCCTTTGCAATGGCCCATCCAAAACCTTGGTCGTCGCCAACACCAGCGATAAATGCTCTTTTCCCTTTGAGATCCATATCCCCTCCATAGATTGATAGAAGGGGACATTATATAGAAAAATCTAGTTTTTTGCACCTGTCATGAGGCGTTTCCACCCTTCAGCAGTAAGCATTTTTTGAAAAGTGCTCTTTTTGCGTCTTGCAGGGGCGGCCTTTTTGCGAGCAGAACCCTTAGAAGTCGTTTTTCGCGCAGCAGCTTTCTTGCGAGCCGTTTTACGAGCGGTTTTTTTCTTCACAGGCGCTTTTTTTGCCACCTTCTTTTTCACAGCTTTTCCCGCAGGCTTTTTTGCCACTTTTTTACGCTTAACTGTCTTACGTGCAGTCGCTTTCTTTCTTTTAGCAGCCATCTTCCTCACTCCTCTATTAATGATTCGATATATAAACTAATCTATGACAACATTTTAGTCACGTCAAGTATTTTTTTTAATTTTCGTAGTTAATTGAACTTTATAATATAGTATTTTTATGAAGTTCCAAAAACTCGAAGCCCTAGAAAAGCATTTTAAAGAGGCCTTTCCGGCACATCTTTCTTCTATTTATGTGGTGATCTGCCCTAGCGAGAGCGAACGAAAGAAAATTCTATCCAGCCTCACCCAAATGCTAGAGAAAGAATGCGATCTAAAAAAATGTCCTCTTCTCAAGGATGCCATCTCGCATTTGAGTGGCTCTTCTCTATTTTCCAAAAAAGTGGCCGCAGTCTTTGATGGAGTAGACCTTTTAGAAAAAGTGGAACAGGAGCTCCTTGCCAAGTACATCCAATCACCCAATTTAAGTGGGCATCTCATCCTCGGATCTACAAATGCAAAATCCCTGACAGAATTCTATAAAGCTGGCAAGAAAGAGATGGTGGTGCTCGATCTTTCCAAGGAAAAACCTTGGGAAGAAAAAACCAGGTTGCAAAAATGGATCGTCCAGACCATGGGGCACAAAAAAAAGAAAATCACTCCCACGGCCGTCGAGTCTCTTTTGCAGCGACTGCCCAGTGATCGCTTCCTTTTGCAGCAAGAGCTCGATAAATTGGTTTGCTATATAGGAGATCGCATGGAAATTGATCGCGCAGATGTGGAAACAATCTGCGGAGCCTCAGAAGAGATGCATTTTTTTCAACTGGCACGTGATCTCATATGGAACGGACCACAAAACCCTCCAACTCTTACCGATCTATCCTTCATCCTGCCTCTAGTGGGCCAACTCCGTTATCAGCTTGAGATGGGACTCAAAATGGCAGCTCTGCTGAAAAAAGGGATAGCAGCATCCACGATTGCGAGCGCATTTCCAAAGCTTTGGCCCAAAGCGCTTGAACAGGTCATGCAGGGGGGGCAAAAAAGAGGGGAGTCCTATTTTAGAAAGGGACTGCTTGCTCTATATGAGCTTGAACTAGGTCTAAAAACCAATTTGGCCAGGCCTGAGGTTCTTTTCACCCGTTATTGTCTCGAATTATCGTACGGAGCTTAGCAATCTTCGAGAATCGTTTCTTCTAAATCTCCAGGTCCTGGACCAAAGTGAATGTCTTCAGGTTTTTTTTCTCCTTGGCATCCCAGAAGAGTCAGTGTCAATATAAGAAGTGTCCATCGCATTAGGCATTTTCCTCCTGACTTCCTTTTATCCCATTTCGGCAATCTGCACAATTCGAAAAATGTGAGCTCCATCTTCCATGAGCGAGAATCACAAGAATTTTATCAGATTTTGAAACTCAAGTGCAGCAATCATCGAGAGGCTGTTGTTCTTCTAAATCTCCTGGTCCCGGACCAAAGTGAATGTCTTCGGGTTTTTTCTCTCCTTGGCATCCGAGAAGAGCCAGTGTCAAAATGATCAGTGTCCATCGCATAAGGTATATCCTCCTCATTTCGTTTTATCTCATTTTGAAAATTCACACAATTTGATTTGTGAATAATCCCTAAAAAAATTAATATTTACGCTGCAAAATCGCTCAACATTGGGAGGATAAAAAATGAGAGCAGGAGCAGGAGTTTTCAACGAAGTATCACCAAAAGTTTCTCCAACACCACCACCAACGTTACTAAGCCCAGAACCTCACGCATTTGAAGAAGAAGCTGAAAAAAGACCCTGTACTTGGCAAAGGATTGTTTCCCCGACGATTTCCTCCGGCGTTTGCATCACAGCAATTGTGCTCAAAGCTCTAGATGTACAGGGGATTGGATCGAATCCATTGTGGGGAACACTCCTAGCCTTTGGGGCGGGAGCAGCATTACAGAACGGAATTCAAACGGGATTGCCTCGTCGAGTTGCGAATCAGGAAAAAAGCTTCATTGGGGATTATATCACTGCAATAGTCCTCATCACTACACAGGTATATGACAATATTATCCCTTCTCATCTTACGAAGGAACTCGCCCTTTCCTCTCTTGTTGCTCTTGGGGGAGCCGCTTCAGCTGCTATGGTTCATACTCTTCTCACCAGAAAGTTAACAGAAGGAAAAGAAGTTGACCCACTCTTTGGAGGGACTGATAGTGATGGCAATCTGAAGGGGATATTTCTTTCCACACATGCAAGAAGAACATCGTGGGCTGTCTGCGAAGGACTTGTGGGAATTGGAGCGATTGTCGCTGGGGAAAAAGTGGCGCAACTTTCTCTTTTACGCGATTTCGGTGCCATTCTACTCGGCGATGGACTTGGACAGTTGGGAAGTGGTCTTTGGCATCGAAGAATCGTGAATAAACTTCCTCTAACAGTGCAAGATGTTGAATCTGCCGAATTGTATAATATTCCTGTGGGCGAACCTCCAGAAGCTCGTACCCTTCAAATGGTTGCAAAAATTCTTCTTCCCATTGTCCATGTTCTTCCTGCTCCCTTAATCGTTGCAGCTGGAACTCTTGGCAAGAAGCATTATGTAACAGCAGCTGGTGTGCTTTATGGTCTTGTTGGTCTCAGTACAGGAATCAAAAGACAGATGGAGAGAATCCGATTTTTTACCTCTCCACAATCCAAACTCTCTGAATTGAAACATATCAAACCGTCTTTCACTCGTTGGGAGAAGGCTTTTCGGGTATTCAAGTGGGGAGTTGCAGGAGCCGTGGCTGTCTATGCTGGTCTTGGGATAGCTGGATTTGATTTTCAAACAGGAAAAGACGACCAATTCTCCGATATCAATGTGGCAGATCTTTCGACATTTATCGTCTTTTTATTTGGCAGCTATGCTCTCTCAGAGATCGCAAAGAAGGCATTTGATAAGACCCGCAACATCCCTGGTCGCAATGAATCTTACTTTAGTAACGTCTATTCTCTAGGGCCTCCCATTTTAGCTCTTTATCTTCTTGAGAAAATGAAAATTGGAGACATTGCGCTCCAAAACTATAAAATTTTAGCCGATGTCCTATCAGCAGTAGCCTATGCTTCCCTTGCCACAGGAATTGGTCAAGAAGCAAGTGTGCGAGGAGAATATGCTCATCCGAGAATTTTTTCCGCTCTCCCTGCCGCTCTGGTTGGAAAATTCATCATGAGAAAAATCTTAGGCGAGGTCTAATGACAACGGTTCTTGGTGAATTTTCAAAGCTTTCTAAGCCTGGCGGAGCAGAAATTTTTAATGATGAAAGACTTGGACAAATTGCTGCAACAATGAAGATGTCAGAGAAAAAGGTGGCGAAGATCATTTCCCTACAACTTCTCCACAATTTTTCTATTGGTCCTCGTTTTCTCAACCGTTCGAAAAAACTTCTCGGGACATACAATACTTTGAAAGACCGTTATCTAGCCATTGTGGAGGCCCTTCGTATTAGAGACAATGTAGAGCATTTGGAAGTCATGCAAACGTACTTACTAGGAAAATCTTTTTACAAAACACCTACGGATCAAATTATTAGAAGGGAAATACAAAGAGCAATCCTTGCAGATGATGTAGTTATTTCCTTCCCAGAAATCTACCCTTTTTCTCAATTTGCACAAAATGAGATAGCTCTTCCTTCCAATATAAATGCGCAGCGCCTTTTTGAGCTTCTTGCTAAGAGAGAACAGCCTAGGGCTGCTCAACCACTTAGGAAAGCTTCTTCTATGAAGGTGGATCAACTAAAAAGAGTTTCAAGTGCCGCTAAGCACGAACAGTCTAGATCTTCTGCTTTGCTTCGGCAAGCTATGCAAATGGAAGCAGGGGAAGATTCACTCGCAGAGCATAAACAGAGCAGTCCTCCCTCTTTGCTTAGTAGAGCTACTTCTCTGAGCATAGAGCCAAATGAAAGAATATTGTTCGCTCGTTTTTTTTATAAGCATGTGGCCTTGTACCAAAATGGAAAGATCTTCACATGGAGAGATCTCGCGGAAGAATGGGTGAAAAAAGGAGCAACCCGAGAACTTGTAAGCAAACTTGAACAAAAATTACCTCTTTATTGGCTTCGTACTATTAAAAGTTATGCTACTCCCAAGGAAGAGCATCCCACATTCCAACGTTTCGTTTATGACAAAACAATTAAAGTTCTCGAAGAACGCCTTCAAATTACACTCGATGTGGAACTTCAAAAAGAACTTCTAGAACAAATGGAAAATGAGAATTTTCGGATGAATCTTGTTTTTTATCTAGGCCACTGTGACTATCTCCTTCAAAACGGTCCTAAAAAAGAAGATCCAGCATATCAATGGCTCCTTGCGATTCGCAGATTTTTGTTTGCACAAAATCAGTTTGCGTTTCAACCCGAAAGGGCCTCCCCCTTTTTTCGATGGGTATTGCATACAAAGTCATTGCCAAAGGCCTTTGCAGCCTGGGATAAAAAATGCGATCACTTGCCTCTTATCTACCCTAAGAAGGACATGGATTATGTCCTTGATGTACTGGTCGATTTAGGAGTTGGTTTCCCAGGAGCTGATTTTAGGGAAAATGCTCTCGAACTTGTTTCCATCCTTGAAAAAGATAAAAGAAACCTCGGAGAAAAAGTATTATTTTTATTAGCACTTTCAAGTTCAAACTTTAGCCTGGTACCAGTGAAACAGATTGTGGAATTTTTTCGTGAAGCCCGATTTGATAAAGTGCTTTTTCGACACAATTTGAATGAGATGAGAGTTTTTCTTACAGAAATGAAGGCAGAGGGACAATCGAATCTATTTCTCCCTCTTCTTTGCTATCCTCATTGGAGTGATACGAAAGTTCGACTAGCCAAACAAACTGTCCAGCAGGTAGGAGCGGCAGGAATGAAAGTTGAGGAGGTTCTAGCAATATTTCTGAATGTGTTACATGAAAAAATCGGTCATAACATGCTTACTGCAGCGCATCATTTTCTGTGGATTCCAACAGAGGCAAAAAAAGAAGCCTTTACTGGCGCACTTCCAAGTAACATCGATTGCGAGAAAAAGAGAATGAATCCTGCTGGGAAAAAAGCACAAGAATACAACAGAAAATACGGTTTTACACCTGTTGAAACCTTCCAATGTTATCTCTGGATCCTTTCCCAAGAAGAAAGATCGATACAAGAGAAGGAGGAAATAATAGGAAGAATCGAAGTGTTTATTAGTTGCAGCGTAGAAAAGGAATTTGTTTTAAGCCTCATGCAAGCAAAGATCAAAACTTCTGTAGTAGTCGATGCATTGAAAGAACTTTATTCTCTTCGTGACAGGGTAATGCGAGAGCATGCAGATAAGCCAGAATTGCCTGACGATATTCGTTCAGGTATTCAAGAACAAATGGATAAAATATTTTATTCAGATGAGACCCAAGAACATTTTTTTCATGTTCATGCAGTAACTGAAATAGGCAAATATTTCTCTTCAGGATTCCTCTTTTATTATTCTGATTCACTTACTCCATTTTTTGCGGGGGTTAATAGAGAAGTTCAAATTCCCTTTGGTCATCTCACTTCCTTAAAACGGATGATGAGAGGAGGTTGGCGCTCTGATAGTGATCACTATGTTTTTGAACTTTTTTTTGTAAATTCCTCCAAACGGTTAGAAAAACATCTTACAATTCCTTTAAAGATCGATCCAACGAAAATTGGAAACCCTGAAGAATTTTTTCCATGGATGAAAGCAATGGTTGATAAAACTTGTCCTGATCGCAAAACCCCACCTTCTCAAGTTCCCGAAAAGAGTTCTCCGTTTGAAGAGCCTGTGCGAGAATTTTTACAACAGTTTAAAGTTGTATACCGAAAGAGTGTTTTGGAATTTGCAAAACCCAATCCACTCGATACACCAGCACCAGAAGATTCCCGCCAAATTTTCTCATCTGAAGGATGTCCAAAAGATCTCGCCTCCCAAATTTTAGAAGGAAAACAACCAAATTCTTTTCCTTTGAGTTTCGATGATGGTCACCTGAAAAAAAAGATGATGGTGCAGTGTGACTACAAAGAAGAAGATCCCTTTTGCGTTACATTATCCATCACTTTGGAAAGCGGAAAAGCACTCATTTTCCCCGTAGAATATCTCAAATCATTGACTAAGAAAGAAGCAGATTTACAAAAACTTCTCCTTGAACAAATTTCAGGATTGCAATCTCTCTATTATGAACATGCAAAAAGGGAAGCTCCTCCTTCCGAATCTCTTGAATAAAAAGGCTTACCATCCATTGACAGTCGTCCTCTAAAGAGGAGACCTGGCCATAAAGGCTAGAATTTTCTTTTCCATGATAAATTCCTCTGTACTGGACAAAATTTCACTTCTATGTGCGGCTGCGGCTTCATCGAATCACACCTCCTTCTTGGCCATAGCCTCTTTGGCTATGCCCTTCGTCGGTCGGTGCGATTCGATTTTGCCTCACTTGCCCTTAGCAGCAAAATTTTGTCCAGTACAGAGGATAAATTCACAAAATTATAAATTGTCAACAATTCAAGAAAAAATTAAAATTTTCTTTCTCAAAAATGAAAATACAGGTAAAAAATGTCCGGGTCAGGTTTTTTTCAGGTCCCCGCTCCATCGCAAACATCACGGGCACCCCCAACCTTATATAGCCCATCATCACATCCGCTTTTTGATGATTCTCAAAGCAAATCCTGTTCTTGGCAAAGAATTGTCTTCCCAACTCTCTCCGCTGGGGTTTGCATTACTGCAGTTGCACTCAAGGTGTTAGACGTTCAGGGGATTGGATCAAATCTCGTGTGGGGAACACTCCTATCGTTTGGGGCAGGAGCTGCATTACAGAATGGGATTCAAACGGGATTAACACGTAGTGTGGCAAATCAGGAAAAAAGCTTTATTGGAGATTATATCACTGCAATATTTCTCATCACTACACAGGTGTATGGCAATACCACTCCATCTCCTATCGCAAAAGAGATCGTTCTTTCCTCTCTAGTTGCTCTTGGAGGAGCTGCATCCGCCGCAATGGTGCATACCCTTCTCACGAGAAAGATGAATGAAGGACAAGAAGTTGATCCAATATTTGACATGGACGCACGCAAAAGCTATCTGAAAAGCCTGTTATTTCCCTCATTCCCTAGAAGAACTATTTGGGCACTCTTCGAAAGTCTTTTGGGATCTGGAGCTATTGTTGTTGGTGAAAAAGTAACGCACCTTTCTCTTCTACGCGATTTTGGTGCGTTCCTTCTCGGGGATGGCGTCGGTCAGCTGAGTAGCGGACTTTGGCATCAGAGACTCCAAAAACTTGCTTCAAAATTTTCAAGTTTTAACGATTATGATTATGATTCTCTTTTAGACGATGACCCCCTCGAAGCACGCATTTATCAAACTGCTGCAAAAATTTTTCTCCCCATAGCCCATTTCCTTCCTGGACCCTTAATCGTTGCAGCTGGCACTTTTGGCAAACATAAATATGAAGCAGCAGCAGGGGTGTTCTACGGTCTTGTTGGTCTATCGACGGGGATCAAGAGGCATATGGAGAGGGTCAGATTTTTTTCTTCTCCATATTCAAAACTTGCTGAATTAAAATACATCAAGCAGCGAGACACTCGCTGGGAGAAAGGTTTTCGAATATTTAAGTGGAGCGTTGCCGGAGCAGTGGCTGTATATCTTGGCCTAGGAATAGCTGGATTTGATTTTCAAACAAGTATTTTTGATCAATTCTCTAAGATCAGCGCTGCTGATTTAGCAACATTTACGGCATTTTTATACGGAAGCTACGCCCTCTCAGAGGTAGCAAAAAGAGTATTTAATAAAGAATTGAATAAATCCTTGCGCAATGAATTTTATTTCTATAACCAATATTCTTTAGGGCCTCCTATTGTAGCTCTCTATTTGCTTGAGAAAATGAAAATTGGAGACATTGCCCTCCTAAAATATACAATTTTGGCCGACGTCCTATCAGCAGTAGCCTATGCATCTCTTGCAGCAGGAATTGCTCAAGAAGCAAGTGTTCGTGGAGAACATGCACATCCGCGCATCTTTTCTGCTCTTTCTGCGGCTCTTGTTGGGGAATTCATCATGAGAAAAATATTGGGAGAGGTCTAATGTCAGATGGATCAACAGCAATACTTGGTCAATATTCGATTTTGTCCCAACCTGGTCCTGGTGGAACTGACAATTTCGATGATAATAGATTAACTAGAATTGCTAGAGCGACAGGCAAAAGTGTAGATGAGGTTGCTTCGACACTTGCTCGATTTCTTCTTCAGAATTTTTCCATGGATCGGTCCTTTTTAAGCAAATCGACGCGACTTGGCCATGCCTACAATGCTTTGAGGGAACGTTATCTAACCAGCATAAGCGATCTTCGAGAAGGACGAGATGTGGGGGCTTCGAGACCCATGCAAAACGTGCTTGCAAGAACAAGGTATCTACAAAATAAAAAGCAGGTTGTACAACGAGTAATTCTCGAAGCAGTTCTCGCACATGACGAAATCCTTTCATTCCCAGACCTCTACCAAGGCATTTCGAGAATTGCACCACAAAGTGAGATGGAACTACCACCGGATGTCAATGCGTATTATTTTTTTGAGCGCCTGAATCAGGAAAAAAATCCTATGGTTACTGCTCCTTTACCAAAACCATTAGCCTTACAAAGAATCCAAGCACAGAATGGATCGACAGGGCGTATCGGGGGACGACGTTCAAATTCAGCAATCAGTTTATTCTCTTCAGCGCACGGAAAAACCATAGCTCCTGCTACTCCTCCAATTCCAAGGTCTTTAAAAAGAACACAATCAAGACAGGAATTGCCATTGTTAGAGACAATGGGAGATGCGAACAAACGCTTATCACCTTCAACAAGGGCTAAATCAGAAATATCCTTGCCGCGGTTCCATCAATCTAGTAATGGGCACCATAATAAAGAAGAAAAACTTGCTCGATTTTTTTACAAACATGTTGCGTTGTATTGGATTGAGGACGAAGGAGAAGTAAAAATCCTCACATGGAGAGATCTCGTAGAAGAGTGGATTCAACAAGAAAAGGCCAATCGAAGAAAGGCTTACAAAATGGTGCTGGGGCTTCGCTTTCACTGGTTGCGTCCCCTTCAATGTTCTACTTTTTTTGTTAAGGGGGGGAGCCCTTCTTTTCAACTGTTCGTTTATCACAAAACGATCGAACTTCTCGAAAAGCGGATTCAAGTGAAACTCGATGAAGATTTGCGACAAATGCTTTTGGGAAAAATGGAGGATGAAACTTTTCGGATGCATTTGATTTATTATTTAGGCCATATCGACTATCTCATTCAGAAAGGCCCAGAAAAAGAAGATCCTGCATATCAATGGCTCCTTGCAATTCGCAGGTTTTTGGTTTTGCGAAATCAGTTTGAGTATACGAGCACATATGGGCCAATTTTGTTCCGGTGGGTGTTTGATGCTCAGGATTTGCCAATAACCTTTGCAGAATGGGACAATGAATGCGATTGTTTGCCTTCCGTCTCTCACAAAAGGCAAATGGATTTCATTGTTCAAGGCATCATCCGCATTGGGGATTTCTTTTCAAAACAAGAAGAATTCAGGAAAAACGCTCTCCAATTTTTTGCTATACTTAATCAATGCAGCACAGATCTTGAAGGGAAAATCAAATTTTTTGGGGATCTTTCCCAATTAAAATACTGTCTCTTATCCGAAGAGGAGATTGGGATATTTTTAGGGAAAACCGAATTTAATCGAACACAGTACAAAACAAATGTCCGTGCTGTCACCAAGGTGCTTGACAAGGTCGGAGCTGAAGGGCAATCGAATCAATTCCTTCGTCTTTTTTGCTGTTCTGGTTGGGATAATGAGAAAGTCGAATTAGCTAGTGAAGCTGTCTTGCAAGTAGGTGCAGAAAATACCAAAGTTGAAGAGGTGCTTGCAATTTATCTGAACGTATTGAATGGAAGAATCGATCGAAATTTCCTTACTGCTGCCAATGCTTTTAACAAGATTTCAGTCAAAGGGGAAAAAGAAGTCTTTGCCGGCAGGCTTCCAAGTAAAGTTGATTGTGATGTGGGAAGAATGGAAGAAGCATTGGAAATAGCTCTTGAATACCAACAAATATACCATTTCACAGATGTGGAAAGTTTTCAGTTTTATCTTTGGCTTCTTTCACAGGAAAGAACCTCTTTAGAGGAAAAATGGAAAATATTACGAAAAGTAGAAGCATTTGTAGGCTGCAGAGTAGAAAAAGCACTCGTTTTAAGCCTTGCGCAAGCTCCAATCCGGTCTTCTGAGATTTTGGAGGCATTAAAAGAGCTCGAAGTTCTTCGTGGAGAATTGTTGACCGATCATGCTGGTCAACTAGAATTGCCTTCCGAATTCTGCTCAGCAATCCAAATCCAAATGGATAGAATTTTTTTCGCAGATCAGCTTGAAGAAGAGTATTTTCTTGTTCACCCAACAAGAGAAATTAGCAAATATATTTCATCAGGATTTTTGTTTTTTGATCTTGAGCCAAGCACAATCACACGTATTTTAGCTGCTTATGACAAAGAGGTTCAAATGCCTTTTGGCCAGAGCAGCCCCACGAGAAGGGTGATTAGAGGAGGATGGCGGCTTGATAGTAAGCCTCCTGTTTTCGAATTGCATTTTGTCAATTCTGACACCAATACCCAGGAAAACTTAAGAATTCCTTTAATAATCGACCCTGGGAAAATCGAAGAACCTGTTAAATTTTTTCAATGGGTAAGTGAGATGGCTGAAGGCATGTGTTCTGATCTTCATCCCTCTTCTGAATATCATGTTCCAGAAGCGTTTGCTCAGTTTGAAAGCTCTGTGCGAGATTTTTTGCAGCTTCTGAAAACCCATCTTCGAATGAAAGTTGTGCTATTCGCAAAACCTTCTCCACTTTCTGAAACGAAGCCGGTGGATAAGAGTCCTTCATTCTCGGGTGATACGTGTCCAAAAGAACTTGCATCTCAAATTCTCCAGGGAAAAGCACCTGATGTATTTCCATTAAAGTTTGATAATGGTTCTCAGCAAGAAGATAGATACGTACATTGTAAAGTTTCAGAGGAAGATCCTTTTGGTTTTACACTATCCCTCTCTGTAAAAGATGGAAAAAAACTCCTTTTCCAGGTACGATACCACAGAGCATTGGTCAAGAAAGAAGAAGATTTCCAAGAACTTCTTCAACAACAGATTGGTGCATTGCAAGGCTTTTATTATGAATACAAACAAAGGACAGCTCCTTCTCCTTCCAAATCTCTTGAATAAAGAGGCGCATCACGAACTCTTTTTGCCGAAAAGTGTCGATCGTGCTGTTCTTTCATTGGATGGACTCATTGCAGAAAACGAAAAAGAAGGACGCGCCTATCTTAAGCGCTTTGGAGCCCCTTTTCGTGAAACGCCCATACATCTCCTCAATAAACATTCTCAGGACATTGCAACACTTTTAAAACCAATGCAAGCAGGGGAGAAGTGGGGGCTGATCTCTGATGCGGGTCTTCCCATTCTTGCAGATCCAGGCTATCGACTTGTCCATCGTGCTCGAGAGCTCGGCATCCTCATCAAGACTTTTGTGGGACCCAGTTCTCTGATTTTTGCCCTGATGCTTTCAGGTCTTCCTGCTCAGCAATTTGCCTTCCATGGATATTTGCCCCGCAAACCCGAAGAGACCATCCAAATGCTCGAGACAAGATCTTTGCAAGAACAAAGCACGCACATTTTTATTGAAGTCCCTTATCGGAACCAAAAACTCCTTGAAACCCTTCTGCACACCCTCTCCAACAGCACTTTGCTCTGCATTGCGTGGGATCTCACCATGCCCACCCAAGGAGTGGAAACCCATCTCATTTCCGAGTGGAACAAAAGAACCCTACCCAATCTCCATAAGCATCCAGCCGTCTTTCTCTTTAATGCGAGAACGGACTAAAACTTATCATTTTAATATGTTTTATCCGCCTTAGGCGCAAGCGCCTCAAAACCAAAGCGTTGTAAAAGGGCTTATTTTTTGAGGTTCCGCTCTTTTTGAAGGTGCAGGCGAACGAGAATGATGACCACAATGAGAGTGATGATACTGATGATGCTAAATAGACCAGAGGGAAAAAACTGGAAAGTATAGAGCCAGCGGTAGGAGAAAAAGGCATCGAGGAGGAGGATGAGGAGAATGGCAGAATAGCAGGGGAGAAGGCGATTTTTGAACATTCCTGCGGCTGCAATAATCAGGAGTGTGCCAAAAAGGATTCCCATAATGAGCGAGATAGCGCTGGCAGCTTGGGTATGCCCCATGATTCCGCCAATTAAAATAAGAATTCCATAGAAAAGTGTGATCCACGCAGCTGTTTTCATCCAATTCCTCTCAAAATTTTCGATTTTAAAAATACAAGGATAGAGTATAATTTTCAAGGATGGAAACTCTTATTTTAAATAAAAACACAATTTCTAAGGCAGCTCAGCTACTTCGGAAAGGGGAATTAGTTGCATTTCCCACAGAAACAGTTTATGGGCTAGGAGCTCCCATTTTTTCTCCGGAAACGATTCAAAAAATCTATAAAGTCAAAAAAAGGCCCCAAGATAACCCCCTGATTGCCCATATGGGCAGTATCGTTGATCATGAAAAGTTGACAATTGATGTGCCTTCTCTATTTTTTCAACTAGCAGAAGCTTTTTTCCCCGGACCCTTGACCTTAGTGGTAAAGAAAAATCCTCAGGTTCCCGCAATTGTATCGGCAGGTCTGAGTACGATTGCCGTCCGAATGCCCAGTCATCCAATCGCAAGCGCCTTGATTTCTGAATTGGGGGAGCCGATTGTTGCCCCTTCGGCAAATCTTTCGGGACGCCCAAGTAGCACAACAGCGCAACATGTACTGAGCGATTTTGAAGGGAAAATCGCAGCAGTTGTCGATGGGGGGTCATGTTTGCATGGGATGGAATCAACAGTCATCGATCTAGTCTCATTTGATCGGCCGACTCTCTTACGTCCAGGAGCATTAAAAAAAGAGGCGATTGAAAGAGTTTTGGGACTCGATGTGGGAACTTATACACGAGGTCCCAGGACTTCTCCTGGCATGAGATACCGCCACTATTCTCCCAATATTCCTGTCCATGTCTTCTTTGAAAAACAGCCTTTTGAATCCCATCTTTCACAAAAACAAAAATCCTTCGTTCTTTCTACGGAAGAACATGCATTTCCTCATCTTTTTCTCGAATCGACAACCCTTTATAGCAACTTGCGTTTAGCTGAAGAAAACAGCTATGATGAAGTGGTCATTTATTGCCCCGACGGCGCAAATGAAGCGCTGCAAAATCGATTGGAGAAAATCACACATGAAAGCAATCATCATTGATGAACCCGGAGGAGCAGACCTTTTCCAAGAAAGAGATTTGCCAATTCCAAAGCCTGGTAGGGGAGACGTGCGCGTCAAACTCAAAGCCAGTGGATTCAATCCTGTGGATTATAAAATTCGAAAAGGAATGTACGAAGGCGATTTTCCCCTAGTTCTCGGAGCAGATTTTAGTGGTGTGGTGGACGGTGCAGGGGATTTAGTGCGTGATTTCTCAGAAGGCGATGAAGTTTTTGGAATGGCTTTTGGTCCTTGTTCCAATGGAAGTTATGCTGAATATCTTTGTGTGCCTGCCCAATTTCTTGCGAAAAAGCCACCGGATCTTTCTTTCGAAAAAGCAGCAGGCGTTGCTATCACCTATTTGACAGCATTTCAGGCACTGGTGAGCAAAGGGGCCCTGCAAAAAGATCGCCCTCTTTTCCTCACGGGTGGAAGTGGGGGAGTAGGATCTGCAGCAATCGCTCTTGCAAAAGTTTATGGAGCAGGATCCATTTTTACAATGGCCGGAAGCGAAGAAAGCGCAAATTTTCTCATCAATCATTTTTCTATTCCCTCTGATCACATTTTGCGTTATCAGGGACTGTCTCTTAAAGACATGGCCCATCAACTCATCGAAATGAATAAAGGGGAGCGTTTTTATTTTGCCTTAGATTTTGTCGGAGGCAAAGCAAAAGAGCTTTGCTTAGAAGTGGTCGATTTTTTTGGCCATATTGCTACAGTCCTTCCTGAAAGCGATGATTTTCCCATTCCCGTGTGGGGACGATCCCCAGGTCCAATTTGGAGTAAGAGTCTTTCCCTGCATATAATTTTTGTTGGAGCGGCAGCAATTGCCGGAGATGCAAAATCTTGGACAGTCTATAAATCCCAACTGGGGCACTTCGCACAGCTTTTCGAAAAAGAAGGTCTCATGCCACCTCAAGTTGAAAATCTGGGAGAATTGAATGTACAGACTGTGCAACAAGCCCACCAACGGCTTGAAGAAGAGCATACAAAGGGAAAACTCATCATGAAAATCTCCCAATGAAATTCAAAAATTAAAATCCGATACCGAAAGAGATTCCTGGCCATGCTCTTGAAACACCACCTTCGGGTGTTTTAAAAGGAAGAATTCCATAGGCCTCTACGAATATATGAGCTTTTTGAGCCAGATACCATTCATAACCAATACTAGGCTCTAACGAACCAGTCACACCTTTAATGGACTCAGGTTCATTGAAAAGGCCGAGTCCAACACCAGCATAGAGCCCCTTTTTCGAAATAGGATAAAAGAGGTATTGGCTTTTTGCATGAAAAATAACAGGATGAAATGCATTTAGAGGTAAAACAGAAGTAGAAAAACCAACACCATGATGCTCATTTTTCATTCTCCATCCGACACCAGTCAAGGGCAAGCCTCCGATTGTTTGAATCCCTCCGTAAGGATATCTTGAGCTTTCCTCAGAATAAGCAAGTGTTGTAAATAAAAATATAAACAAAAGAAAAAACGCTGATTTTTTCATTGTCACCTCACAAAATAAGGAATAAATGTATCAAGAATCAATCAAAAAAAGCAACAAATTGAAGGCTTGTTGTTTCAGAGAATGCTTCTGAAGATTTCGCTTCAAGCAGAATTATTCCCTTCACATACGGCTATTATTCAAGCATTTTTGGCCGTATCTTTTCGAATACGGCCACTTTTAAGTCTTATTCCAAGTGATGAGGACGGGGGTTTCGTGTTCGTAACCGAGTATGGAAATCGAAGCAGTGGAAAGGAGAAAAAGCCTTCCTTCCGCTACATGAAGTTGGAGCCAACGGGCGGCAAGGGCACGCGAGAAATGCCCACTCGAAAATAAGGCTACATCACCGGGGATATCTCGAACGCGTGAAATGACTCTATTTGCTCTTGTGGCAATGTCCCCAAGCGATTCGCCATTGGGGGCGCCTTTGCTAAAAATGGTCCATTTGGGATCGGTCTCGTGGATTTCAGCGAGTGTTTTTCCCTCATAATCACCGTAGTTCCATTCGAGGAGATCTTCATCGATGATGGCCTCCTTCGAAAAACCTGCGATTTCACAAGTTTCTCTGGCTCTTTCAAGTGGGCTGCAAAAGATCTTTTTGAATTTTTTGTCCTCGAGTTTTCCCTTCAGCCATTCGGCTTGTAAGCGGCCTTCATCGGTGAGGGGAATATCGGTAAGGCCAGTGTGTTTTTTGGCTATCGTCCATTCGGTTTCCCCGTGACGAACGAGATAGACCTTTTGATGAAAGCTTTTCATTGTACCCGTTACTGTAGTTCCTTCATTTCTTCATATAGAAGCCACTTGGCAAAATTGTCCAGATAAATTGCCATCGGATAGGGAACTTTAGGTTTGTCTTTCAAATCGAGATCGGCAGTGGGATAGACATTTTGCGTGCCCGGACCAACGGCTTCAACTAGAAACTGGGGCGGAAGGAAAAATTTGATGATCGCTTCTTGATATCCGATGAAAGGCTGCGTAGAAATGGCAAGACAGTCACCAGGTTTTGGGGATGTGGCCAAAAAATCGCGAATCGTACTAGCTGTATTCGGGCGACGATATGTTCCTGAAGATAGTTTTTCTTTTGGTGAATCGATCACAATATGGGGGGCAACCTCACATAAAGGATGTTGTTCGAAGAGATAGACAAAAAGTTCAGTCTCCGATTTGAAGCTCTCTGGAAAAGTTTCAATCTCTGGGTCGAGATCACGCTGGCCTGTGAGCAAAACAATTTGACCAAATCGAATACCCCGCTGCCACTCTTCATAAAGAAAATCAAGCCTTCTTTGCATGGTTTTTCCCACAGCACCAAGTACAAGCGCATAATCATAGAACTTTTTTTCTGCATGGATGTTATCAATACAACCAAGCTTCAGAAGAATGGGTAAAGCGATTTCTCGTTTCTCTTCGAGATTTCCCTCCATTTCCCATCGCTCTTTTTGTGGTTGGAGCCAATGAGTCTGTAAATAGGGGAGGATCTCTTCTTCTTTTAATTCAGGAGGAACATCGCAGAGCTCTAAAAATTCCTTAGCAGGAGCTATCAAATGCCCTTGATCATCGTGCAGTTGAAGGGCAAACAGACCTAAGGGTAGGATTAAAAAAAAGAAAATTTTATGCATATCTCGATTCTTGCGTTCAATTTGATTCCCCCAGCATAATATGAGGCTGTGAATAAATGAAGAATCATCTTAATTTTTTCACAGACTCAATAGATCGAGGATTATGGTCAAAGTTCTTTTCAAAGGCGAGAAACAAATTCAATCACTGTCTCTTCAAGAGCTCGAAGAGAAAATGGAACTCAGCTATTTAAAAGGAATCGATTTTCAGTCCGATCTGATCATCCAAAAAGTGCTCAAACAATCAAAGAAGGCGATGAAGAAAAAACAACTGAACCTTCGGGAAAAATGGTTGGGAGTCCGTTTTCAAAAAGAAATTTCCGAAGGTTGTGAGCCCTCCTATAGCATTCGCTGGATCGATGATGCCATAGGGTACGGAGTTTTTGCAGAAGCCGATATTGCTTCAGGAAGTTATATTGGGGAATACACAGGACTTATTCGAAAAAGACGGCGGCGGGTCGATCGAAAGAATGATTACTGCTTTGAGTATACAATAGGGGATTGGATCTATAATCCTTTCATCATTGACGCTCGTGATCAGGGAAATTTTACCCGCTTTATCAATCATAGCGAAGATCCCAATATCGAGACCCTATCAGTCTATGCGAATCAAGTGATGCATATCATTTTTGTGGCGATGAAACCGATCAAAGCGAAAGCCCAGCTTGGGTATCATTATGGCGACACCTTTTGGAAAAAGCGTCGCCATCAAAAACAGACCACGCTTAGTTGATCTTTATAAGTTCCACGTCGAAGAGAAGCGTGGCATTTGGTTGGATGTGGGGACCAAAGCCATTTTCCCCATAAGCAAGATAAGAGGGGATGGAAAGCTGCCATTTGTCACCCACCTTCATCATTTTCAGAGCTTCAGACCAACCAGGAATCAAGCGGCTAAGTGGGACCTTTTGTGGCTCATCTCTTTCATAAGTGCTATCGAAAACAGTTCCATCGATCAGAGAACCGCGATAGTGGATGGTCACTTCATCATGCATACTAGGACTCACGCCCGTTCCGGCATTCAGGATTTTGTATTGAAGACCACTGGCAAGAGTTGACACACCTTCATTCTCTTTATTTTCCTCTAAAAAGGATTCTCCGTCTTCTTTGTTTTTCATTGCGAGTTCTTCCACATATTGTTTCTGTTGCATTTGGATCTGTTGTTGCAAAGACTTCAGAATCGTTTCCATCTCTTCACGTTCGAGTGAAGGAGTTTTGTTTGCCAAGGCATCGCTAAAACCTTTTTTTAGCAATTCATCATCAATATCTTTAAATTGTCCTTTGATATTTCTCCCTGCTTCCAGGCCAATACAATAACTGACTTTTTCGCTATTACTCTCCATAATGCCAATACTCCTTTGAAGGTGGTTTTCAATCGTAAATTCGAGTATACTATCCTTATGCAAATCAAATCTTCAAAAAAAATCTCTTTACTTGAGCTTTTGCAAGAAATGGCCCCTGAAAGCTCAAAAAACCGCCTCCGCTCGTGGGTGGAGACAGGACGTGTCTCTGTCGATGGAAAAGCTCCCAAACACATCAATCAAATAATAAATGAAGGACAAGAAGTCACAATTGGGACAAAACCAAAATTTTTGAAAGAAGATTTGAAAATCATCTTTGAAGATGAAGATCTCGTTGTGGTCGACAAACCTATAGGACTTCTATCTGTTGCTACAGATCTAGAAAAAGAGCGAACAGTGCATTCAATCTTGAAGAGACGATTTCACAATCGGATGGTCTATCCGATTCATCGTCTCGATCAAGAAACCTCAGGCCTACTCGTTTTTGCTTATACAAAACAAGCTCGAGAACACCTAAAAAAGCAGCTCGAAGAGCGGACAATGCAAAGGGAATACCGAGCACTTGTTCATGGTCATCCAGGAAAAGGAACTTGGCGCTGCTCTTTGGCAGAAAATGCTAATTTGAAAGTCTATGTGACAAAGCGTGGCAAAGAAGCAGTGACCCATTTTGAAACGCTAAAAAAGAAGGGAGCCTGTTCCCTTTTAAAAGTGAAGCTCGAGACGGGTCGCAAGCATCAAATTCGAGTCCAAGCTACCCACCATGGATACCCCATAGTAGGCGACCCCAAATATGGCCTCCCAGAAGATGCTGGAAAAAATCTAAAATTGCGAGCGGTAGCTCTGACTTTTTCACATCCAAGAACGAAGAAACAGATGCACTTTTCTGGTTTCTAAGCTTCTATTAGAGGAGGCTTTCTTCATCACTTTCTCTTTTCAAAAGTTCGTCCAACTCCTCTTCTCTTGCAGGGTTAGCCCATCTGGGTGCACGGTAGTTTTGTTGGGAGAGGAAATGGCCGTTTTTGTAATCGCATCTTCGCAACTTCCATAGAGACGTTGAATAGCTTGATCCC
>QIGB01000074.1 GCA_003228815.1 Chlamydiota bacterium
AAGGATTCTAACAAAAATGCGTATGGAAGAAAAATTAAAGTTTTATGCCACGTAAAAATTTAGCCTTTAGCAGCAATTTCTGACACGCCAGGCAATGACTAGCCAAGAAAATTTTGAAAAAAATCTTCCTACCGAGATGAGACCTGAGGCTAAGTTGGCAATTAAGGATGAGTATACCTTTGATTTTCTCGAGCTTGGAGAAGAACATGGTGAGCGAGAGTTAGAGCGTGCCCTTAGTAAGAATATTGAATGTTTTTTGAAAGAAGTTGGTTATGCCTATACTTTTGTCGGCACCCAACATCGATTGGAAGTGGATGGTCAGGAGTTTTTCATTGACCTTGTTCTCTATCATCGAACACTTAAATCTCTAGTAGCTATCGAATTGAAGAGGGGGCCATTCATCCCTGAATATGTAGGTAAAATGCAATTTTATTTGGCTATTCTCAACGACACTGTACGCCTTAAGGATGAAAATCCTTCCATTGGGATTGTTCTGTGCAGGGAAAAAAGCCGAATAATTGTTGAATATGCCCTCAAGGATAGCAACGAGCCCATCAATGTGGCTTCTTATCGAATCGTAAAAGAGTTGCCCCAAGAGCTAAAAGGTCAACTGCCGACTCCAGAACAGATAGAAAAACTACTGGAGTATATTGAGTAAAAACAAGATCAAAACCCCTTTATTTTGATTACCGGGATAGGAAAACATTCAAGAAAGGATTCTCTGTTTGAAATGAAAAAGAGCATTCTTAAATATATAGAACAAAACTTACCTGGTCTTACTGCTGACGAAGATCCATCAAATAGAGGGAGAATTGTGGTTGCTTTTCGCAAAGCAGCTCAATCATCATGAGAGCTCAGGCATTAAAAGATTTTCAAACAATTCCAGGCGTTGGCAAAACCATTGCACAAGATATGTGGGATATCGGGATTCGCACCATCAGCGATCTCAATGGCGCTGATCCAGAACTATTGTATGAAAAACTGTGCGCCTTCCAAAACGCCCGAGTCGATCGATGTATGCTCTACGTCTTCCGTTGTGCTGTATACTTTGCCACTGAAAAGCGACATGATCCTGAGCTCCTCAAGTGGTGGAACTGGAAAGACAGCTGATTTTAGCAGTTTCTTGAATCGATCAAACCAAACTAATTTTGAGATTCTTCCCTAAAGCTCTTGCAGCTTTTCCAAAAGTTTTAAGGGTTGAAGGACATTCAGGATCTAAAATTCGATTTACAGCCGATCGACTTGTTTGCAATCGCTGAGCAAATGTTGACTTATCGACCTTCTGTTTTTTCATTTCCTTTTCAAGTTGAAAGACAAAGACTCTTTTGGCTGCAATAGATTCTGCTTCTTCAAGCAAGCCTTCTTCTTCAAGAAAATCATCAAATTTAGAACCAATATATTTTTTCATATTTCACCTCAATTTTTTGGCTCTTTTAAGAGCCATCTCTAAATCTAGAGAAGGTGTCTTTTGGCTTTTCTTAATAAAACCATGTAAGAGCACCATTTGATTTTCATGCATTTTAAATAATATTCTCGCAATGCCATTTTTAAAACTGCTTCTAATCTCCCAAATCCCTTTTCCTAAGCTTTTGACAAGAGGCATACCTAAAGGCCAACCCATTTCAACTGTTTTTATATCTTCTCCGAGCATTTTTTTCTGATGTTTTGTAAGAGACTTTAACCAATCTCTAACCGGCTCTTTTCCGTTTACCTCTTTCCAAAAAACAACAGATACAATCTTTTTAGGAGGTGAATCAACCATATAGGCATCCTCGGTTTAGCTTTGATTGTACCAACTTTGGTACATTTTAAACAAGAAGGATTTATCTTATTCGAAATTAGAGCCTTATTTTGGCAAAGGTCCCGTCAAATGGACATTGGTTGTGGGATAGCAAAACTCGGCCCCAAATTTATGGACAATCTCTTCCATGATGAGCAAGAGCTCTTGTTTCGTGCGCAAGAATTTAATGTATCCCATCTTATGGACCAAAAGATAAACATAGATCTGAAGACCATAATCTCCAAATTTCATAAACGTGATCGAAAAACTCTGCGTGTTATCAACTTCTGGATGTGAGCCTACTTTTTCATTAAACTCAGCAAGAATTTTTTCCAAATTTGGTAGTGCATCATATCCAATTGTGAGGGTCTCTTTGATGCGACGATGAGAACGACGAGATTCATTGATCACTTGAGATTTTGTGAAGGTCGCATTGGGAAAATAGACGGGACGACGATAATAATCTTCAACGATGGTGATGTACCAGCCAATTTCTTTGACCATTCCCTCAAAGTTGGATTGTGAGGGGATCACAATTTCATCTCCTATGGAAAAGATCCGAGTAAAGTGGAGCATCGCTCCACCAAAAAAGTTGGCGATGATGTCTTGAGCTGCAAAAGCAATCCCCGCTACCCCTATTCCACCAAAGGCAAGAAGGGGTGCAATCCCAATGCCAAAAATTTGAAAGATGATCATCAGGAAGATAATCAAAGCCACAAAAGAACAGAGCTTGCTAATTGCAAAAATTGTCCCTGGATCCACTCCGATTTTCTGAGACTTTTGTGCAAGTTGCTTGAAGGACTCTTTAATCCAACGAAGAGCTAGCCAACCAAAGCAAGCGACGATAAAGGCCCCTTTGAGAGGACCTGTATATTTAGCAAGGGCTTCAAGCTTGAAATGAATGGCAACGACATCCGCAGCATAGGCTAAACCAAAACCCCATATCGCAACTTGCAGGGGCATATGGATGATCGTATGAATCCGCTTTTTCCAAAAACCTTCTGCCTTGGAAATTTTTTTTCGGACGGCATGAACAATTTTCCTGAGCAAGAAGCTCAAGATGATGATGATTCCAACTCCAATGGCGATTTCAATCAACCACCAGTTATCTGAAAGAAATTTTTCTGGTTCCATTAGGACTGGATTATGAAAGATTTGTGATTTATTTGCACCATAGGCTATGATTACCTCTATGGATATTAGTCGAGAATCAATCTTTATTTCTGCACTCCGGGGATTTGTGAAATCTTTTGCTGTTGTATTCGGAATTGCTTTGGGGATTTGCCTCATTGTGATTGGAATTGGCCTTACCTCCGATACAGTTTCCCTGCCGGATAAAAGCCAAATCACTGTGAGCGCCGATGCCAATTGGAATCGCAAACTTCTCCCCAGTAAAGCCCCTGTCATCTTGCGCATCGATATCCATGGAGTGATTGGAACCAACAAATTGAAGGAAAAACACTTCAAAGACTTGCTCCTCGATTCGCGAGAAGGAGTTTTGGCAGATAATCGTGTCAAAGGAATCCTTTTACATGTCAACACCCCCGGTGGCACCGCAACAGATAGCAGTGCAATTTACCATCTCCTCAAAGAATATAAGGAAAAATACAAACTCCCTATCTATGCGTTTGTCGACGGACTTTGTGCTTCAGGAGGGATGTATATCTCCTGTGCAGCTGATCAAATCTCTTCTACACAAAATAGTATGATCGGTTCTGTTGGAGTGCGCATTGGCCCCACCTTCAATTTCTCAGGAGCTATGGAAAAAGTGGGGATCGCATCGCTCACTCTTACAGAAGGAAAGAACAAAGACGCTTTGAATCCTTTCCGCCCATGGAAACCTGGCGAAGATGATGCGATCAAAGCCATCGTTGCAAGTGAATATGAAGAATTCGTGCGTGTAGTGACCGAAAATCGCAAAAAACTCGATAAAGAAAATCTCATCAATGACTATGGCGCCAATGTCTTTGCTGCAGAGAAAGCACAAGAACTGGGTTATATCGACAATGGGAATGCGAGCTATGATCAGACTCTAGCTGCTCTCGTCAAAGAGGCAGGAATCAAAGAAGACGAAAAATATCAAGTTCTCGCAATTGAGCCCTACCAATCTGTTCTCAAAGAATTAGCTGAAAATAAGACCAGTCTCCTGCGTGGAAAAATCACTCATGTCTTTCCCACAGGAGCTTACACCACTTCAGAAATGAGTGGACAGGTCCTTTATCTATACTCAAACTAATTGAAGGGTTGGAAATTTAACAAAGAGGTTCCTCTGATTTTTCAGTTAGGATGAGCTGCAGTGTTCATAGACACGGAGCGGAGAGTAGATGAAAAAGCAGAGAAAAAACCGATGCGATCAAAAAACAATTTTTCAGTTAGTTTGAGTATATATCAACCGTGAAAGAAATTTATGTATTAGATGCGGTCAATTTTTTGTACCGCTCTTATTATGCCATCGGGCCCATGACGAATCCCAAAGGGGAATCGACAAATGCCCTTTATGGTTTTATCCGCTCCATCTTCAAAATCATCAAAGAGTGCTCCCCCAAAGACCTCGTTGCCGTGTTTGATGGACCCGACAATAAAAAAAGCCGCACAGAACTCTATAGTGATTACAAAATTCATCGCGCTGGGATGCCCGAAGATCTAGTTCCCCAGCTTCAATGGGCACTTGAATTTTGTGAGATGGCGGGCATTCCCTATCTTTCAGTCCCAGGTGTCGAAGCAGACGATGTGATGGGAAGCATTGCCAAATGGGGCGAAAAAAATGGGGCGACCATCTATTTATGTTCAAGCGACAAAGATTTATGTCAGCTCGTTTCCGATTCGATTTTTGTCTTAAATATTCACAAAGACAATCTCCTTATGGACCGGACAAAAGTGAAAGAAAAATTTGGTGTGTTTCCAGAGCAAATCATCGATCTTTTGGCCATGATGGGCGATACCTCAGACAACATCCCCGGTCTTCCCGGAATTGGACCGAAGACAGCAGCAACTCTTTTGAATGAGTTTGGATCACTCCAATCCATTTATTCCAATCTTGAAAAGCTCAAAGGGAAAAAAAGAGAGGTTTTTGAAGAGGGAAAAGATTCAGCTATCCTCTCCCAAAAACTCGCCACAATTCACATTGGAATCCCCTTTCCAAAGGAAGAGAATTTCTTTCGGCTGAAAGAGCCCAATTTGGGAAAAGTGAAGGCTTTATACCAGGAAATGCACTTTCTTACTTTACTCAAAGACCTCCAATTGCCGGAAAAAAAAAGCGAAGAACTCGACCTTCAATTCGATAGTCTTGAAAGTGATGTACAGTACATCCTCATCAACGATGAAGAAGAGCTAGCAAAGCTCATCACAATACTCAAAACAAAAAAAGAACTCTGTATCGATACAGAGTCATCTTCCTTGAACACCATGCAGGCAGAGCTTGTTGGGATTGGAATCAGCGATGGTCCCAAAAGAGCTTGGTATGTCCCTCTCAATGGAAAAATTTCCAAAGACCGAGTGATTGGTCATTGCAAGTCCCTCTTAGAAAATCCCCAAATTGCTTTTTTTGGACACAACATCAAATACGACTTGCACGTTCTCAAACGAATAGGAATCGAGATTCCAAACATTGGGTTTGACACAATGGTCGCGTCCTATTTGTTGGCTCCTCAAAAGCAGCGGCATGGACTCGACACCCTCTCCCTCGAATATTTTGGCAAAGTGAAAACCCCGATCACCGATCTAATTGGAAAAGGGAAAAAACAGATTTCAATGTTTGACGTTCCCCTTGAAAAAGTGGCGTCCTATTGCGGAGAAGATGTCGATTATACCTATCGCCTCAAAGATCTTTTTGCAAAAGAAATCGAAAAAGAAAATCTGATGTCCCTTTTCACAGAGATTGAACTCCCTCTGATTCTCGTCCTCTTTGCAATGGAAGAAACGGGGATTTTCATCAACAGCGGTAAACTGAAAGAGATGCATGTAGATTTAGAAGCATCGATTCGCAAGATCACCGAAATGATTTTCGACTATGCTGGGGAAATCTTCAACCTCAACTCTCCCAAACAACTCGGCGTAGTGCTTTTTGAGCGGATGGGAATTCGTCCTGCAAAAAAAACAGCCACAGGATATTCGACCAGTGCTGATGTACTCGAAAACCTGCGAGAGCCCCACCCGATCATCGGAAAAGTTTTGGAATATCGAGCACTAGAAAAATTGCGCTCGACCTATGTCGATGCACTGCCAGAACAAATCGATCCCAAAACTCGCCGCATCCACTGCACTTTCAACCAGTCAGTCACCGCAACGGGCCGCCTTTCCTGCCAAAACCCAAACTTACAAAACATTCCCGTCCGCACAGAAGAAGGGAGAAAAATTCGGACCGCTTTCATTCCAGAAAAGGCCCAAACAAGTTTTCTAGCAGCCGACTATTCGCAGATTGAACTGCGGCTTTTAGCCCACCTCAGTGAAGACCCCACACTCATCGAGGCCTTTCACCAAGGGGAGGACATTCATGCCTTTACGGCTTCACTCGTCTACGGAATGCCTCTTACGGAAGTGACCAAACAAATGCGCTATGCAGCCAAGGCTGTCAACTTTGGCATTCTCTACGGGCAAGGCTCTTTTGGCCTATCCAAAGAACTTGGCATTCCCACAACTGATGCAAAAGCGTTCATCGACACCTATTTTGCAAGATATTGCAAAGTACGCGACTATCTCGAGTTTTGCATAGAAAGCGTCCGGCAAAAAGGATATTCTCTCACCCTTTTGGGCCGCAAACGTCCCATTCCTGAGATCAATAGCAAAAATTCTTTCATCAGAGCCGCAGCAGAAAGGCTTGCCGTCAATACTCCATTGCAAGGAACAGCAGCCGATCTCATCAAAAAGGCAATGATCCAAATCCATCAAACCATTCCAGCAGGACAGATGATCCTGCAAATTCACGATGAACTCATTTTTGAAACTCCCGATGATCAGATCGAGTCCCTATCAGAGAAAGTCCGCAAAATCATGGAAGGTGTCATGCAATTAAAAATTCCACTTGTCGTCGATATTTCTATTGGAAAAAATTGGGGGGAATGCTAATTTTGAGGAAAATTGGCGTCACCGGCGGGCTCTCCTGTGGAAAAACTACAGTCTGCCAACTTTTTCAAAAAAGAGGAGCCTACGTAGTTAACGCCGATGCGCTTGTGCATCAGCTGTTTTCTCCCCAAAGCCCGATAAAAAAACAATTAATAGAATTGCTCGGGGAAGAAATCTTTCAGGATCCACAGGTTGATACAGCAAAAATCGCGGCAAAAGTTTTTAGCAATAAAGAGATTCTCGCTGCTTTGGAAGCCCTTCTTCATCCCAAAGTAATCGAGGAAATAGAAAAACAATACAACCAAGTCCAAAAAAGAAAAGAATACACAGTTTTTGTCGTAGAAATTCCCCTCGTTTATGAGATTAAAAAAGCCCATCTTTTCGATACAATCATTGCAGTTATTTCCGATCCTAAGATCGCAAAAAAACGCTACAAAGAAAAAACCAAACATTCAGCAGAAGAATTTGAAAAACGGATGACCCACCAACTCCCCACCTCAGAAAAAAGTGCTCGCGCCGATTTCACCATTGAGAACAATGGGTCTTACGCCGAGCTTGAGAGTCAAGTCATCTCGATTTATCAACAAATAACCCAGGAATAAAATGAACGAAGAACCTTCTAACGCTACAGAAAATCAAAAGCAACCTGCAGACGAAGTTTCGATCACTCGCATTGCCGATTTGCAGCAAATGAACATCGAGCAACTCAACCAGTTTGCCCGCAACATGGGACTCACCAATCTCAGTTCGCTTACAAAATCGCAAATGGTTTTCGAAATCGTCAAAAAGAAATCTTCAAGCCCAAATGAAGTTCTCGTAGCCGAAGGAGTCCTCGAAGTCCTTCCAGATGGATTTGGTTTTTTACGCTCACCCAACTACAACTACCTTCCTTCTGCAGAAGATATCTATGTCTCCCCTGCACAAATCCGTCGCTTCGACTTGAAAAAAGGGGTCACGGTTTACGGCTCGATCCGTTCACCAAAAGAGAAAGAAAAATATTTTGCTCTGCAAAAGGTAGAGAAAATCAATGATGAGCTCCCTGAAAAAGGAAAAGATCGCATTCTCTTTGAAAACCTCACGCCTATCTTCCCCGACCAGCGACTCGTCATGGAAACCACAAAAGAAGACACCACTACACGTGTGATTGATCTCGCAACTCCAATTGGAATGGGGCAACGTGCGCTGATCGTCGCCCCGCCGCGTACGGGAAAAACCGTGATCCTGAAAGAAATTGCCAATGCAATTGCGCACAACAATCCAAAAGTCATACTGATTGTCCTTCTGATCGATGAAAGACCAGAAGAAGTAACCGATATGACCCGATGCGTCAAAGGAGAAGTTGTCTCTTCTACCTTTGATGAACCCCCTGAAAGACACGTACAAGTGGCTGAAATGGCCGTTGAAAAAGCGCGTCGCCTCGTGGAATATGGCCATGACGTTGTCATCCTGCTCGATTCTATCACCCGCCTCGCCCGTGCGCACAACACAGTACAACCCCATTCAGGAAGAATTCTTTCCGGTGGTGTCGATGCCAATGCTCTGCACAAACCCAAACGCCTTTTTGGTGCAGCCCGCAATATTGAAGAAGGGGGATCGCTCACTATCATCGCGACAGCCCTCATCGAGACTGGCTCCCGAATGGACGAGGTCATTTTCGAAGAGTTTAAAGGGACAGGAAATATGGAACTTGTCCTCGATAGACGCCTTGCCGACCGCCGCTGCTATCCTGCAATCGATCTCATTAAGAGCGGTACACGCAAAGAAGAGCTCCTCTATCATCCAAATGAATTGGAAAAAGTTTACCTCCTTAGGCAAGCCTTGGCCGATCTGACACCACTTGATGCGATGAATCTTTTGCGCAATCGCTTGAAAAAGACCAACTCAAACGTGGAATTTCTTCTTTCTATGAAGGAATAAGAGTCTGTCTGCGAATTCATTTCACCAGGATTGGAAACAATCTTTTTCCCTTGGAAGCATTTCTTCAACCTACACGAGCTTATCAAAGCTCGCTCCGGTTTCCAGAAAATCTTCCAAGGAAAATATTTTTGTCCCCTCTGGTAAAAGCAATTCACAGACAGACTCTAAAACACCCCACACGACGCAACATCTGAGATATTGCTAAAAAAAGCTTTTCAATGCTAGAGTACAATTTTTATTTTTAAGGATTGGAATCTATCATGGATGTTGTAATGCTTTCGCGAATTCAGTTCGCAATGACAAGTATGTTTCACTATATATACCCCCCTCTGAGTATTGGCTTGGGACTCTACCTTGTCATGATTGAGGGGATGTATATCAAAACGAAAAATCCCCTCTACTTACAAATGACAAAGTTTTGGGTCAAAATTTTTGCACTCACCTTTGCACTTGGTGTTGCAACAGGGCTTGTGCAACTTTTTGGCTTTGGAACAAACTGGGCCAACTACTCCCGCTTCGTCGGAGATGTCTTCGGTAGCGCTCTTGGCGCAGAAGGAATCTTTGCTTTCTTTCTTGAGGCAGGATTTGTGGGGATCATGCTCTTTGGCTGGAAAAAAGTCAGTGCTAAGATTCACTATTTTTCTACGATTTGCGTATGCATTGGGGCACATTTCAGTGCCATTTGGATTGTCGTCGCCAACTCATGGATGCAAACGCCAGCGGGCTTTAAGATCGTCGGATCGGGAGCCAAAGCACGCGCTGTCGTCACTGACTTTTGGGGGATGATATTCAACCCCTCAAGTATGGACCGACTCATACACGTTGTTTTAGGATGCTGGCTTGCGGGTTTTTTCCTCATCATCAGCATTTCAGCATACTACCTGATCAAACAGAAATATCTCGATTTTGCCCAAAAATCGATGAAGGTTGCCGTGACCTTTGCATCAATTGTTTTGATACTGCAATTGATCTCCGCCGACTCAACAGCGCGAGGAGTCGCAAACAATCAACCTTCGAAATTTGCCTCCCTGGAAGGAGTGTACCAGACAAAGGACTACACCCCTATGAACCTCATCGGCTGGGTCGATCAAAAAACCCACTCTGTAAAAGGGATCAAAATCCCTGGATTACTCAGCTTCCTCGTCTATCGTCATTTCCAAACTCCAGTGACCGGCTTAAACACCATCCCACAAAATGAAAGGCCCCCTGTTGGCATTGTCTTTCAGACATACCATATGATGATCTATATGTGGGGACTCATGGTCTTGGGAGCTTTTGCTGCCTTGATTTCTTTTCGAAAAAATAGGCTTGAAAACAAAAAGTGGCTTCTTCGCTTCCTCGTCATTTCCGTTGGCTTTCCCCAAGTTGCCAATATGACAGGCTGGATGACAGCTGAAATCGGAAGACAACCCTGGGTCGTTTGGAAAATACTGCGCACGACACATGGAGTTTCTCCTAATATTGTAGCAGGTCAAGTACTCGGATCGATCATTATGCTTGCAACAATTTACTGTTTTCTCCTAGCAGTATTCCTCTTTTTGCTCGATAGTAAAATCAAGCAAGGGCCATTAGAAGAGTTCGATGTCGCTGCGACATACAAGGAAAAAACCGGAGGATAGAATGCCACTCGAAATCATTTGGTATTTGGTCATTATGCTCTCTCTTATCTGCTATGCCATGCTCGATGGCTTTGATCTGGGAGTTGGGATTTTGCATCCCTTTGCCCGAAATGATGCTGCCCGGAGAATCTTCCTCAATGCCATCGGACCTGTCTGGGATGGCAATGAAGTGTGGCTTGTGATTGTAGGAGGCGCTCTTTTCGCAGGTTTTCCTGATGTATTTGCGACCATTTTTTCTGCTTTTTACATTCCTGTAATGATCTTGTTGATGGGGCTCATCTTCCGCGCCGTTTCCATTGAATTTCGAAGTAAAAGAGAGTCGCCAAAATGGAGAGAAAGTTGGGATATGCTATTTGCCATAGGAAGCCTCGTGATTTCCTTTGGAATCGGTGTCGTCCTTGGCAATCTCATTGAAGGGATGCCGCTCGATGCAGATTACTACTACACTGGAACCTTTAGCGATTTTCTCTCGCCCTTCGCACTCCTAGTAGGCGTGACAACTGTTGCCTTATTTACCATGCACGGAGCCATCTTTCTCGTCATGAAAACAGAAGGGATGCTTCACGATCAGATCCGCAAGTGGATCCCCCGCACAATTGCCTTTTTTATTGCCATGTATCTAGCAGTCACCATCGCAGTTCTTGTCGATAAGCCTTATATGATCGCCCCCATGCAAAAATATCCCATCATGTTCTTGATTCCCCTCATTGCCCTCGTTACAATCATTAGCGTTCCCTTTCTCATGAAAAAAAAGAAAGATGGGTGGGCCTTTCTCTCCTCTTGTCTCAGCATTTCTTTTCTTCTTTCCCTCGCGGCTATTGGAACCTTTCCCTACATGGTCCGCTCAACTACCGATACAGACACAAACAGCTTGACGATTTTCAATTCCGCCTCTTCGCCGTTGACGCTAAAAGTACTCCTGATTATTGTAGCAATCGGAGTGCCACTTGTGTTGGCATACGGATTTTACATCTATCGTATTTTCCGTGGAAAGGTAGAAATTGATGCAAGCAGTTATTAGCCTGACATTTTTACTTACTTGTCTTTGTGAATGTGAAGAAGAATGCCCCCATCAAGATTCTTGTATCACAGAATACTGTGATGACATGGATTGTTATGATGAAGAAGACTCCGATGAGGAAATATGCTTAGATGATGATGATGACTCCGACGATGCAGTATGCCTAGAAGAAAAGGAAGAAAAGACCCCTATTAGAGATTTCTTCTTCAAGGATCCCAATAAAGAAGAAGAGAGTGTCAAAGCAAAAAAGACCCCCTTCAGGGATTTCTTTCTCAAAAATTTTAAAAATACGAAAAAAACCACTGATTGGGAAGAGCCGTATTCCGAGCAAGAATGCTGCTTTTGCGAAGACGACGAAGAAGAAGACTAACTCTCAGAACCCAAGTTGCCACCCTCTTTTTCATAGAGAAAAAGAGGGTGGCAACTTGGGTTCTCAGAGCTGAGAGAGAAGCTCCATCATGAAAGCAGGCAAGTCGGCAGGAGTTCGTGAAGAAATCAAATTCCCATCTACAACACATGGCTCATCCAGCCAAATCGCACCCGCATTTTCCATGTCATCTTTGATGGCGTCAAAACTGGTCGCTTTTTTCCCCTTCAAAATTTTTGCTGAGATGGCAACCCATCCTCCGTGACAAATAAATGCAATGGGTTTTTCTTCCTCGTGCATCGCCTGCACAAGAGCAAGCACTCCCTTTTCTTTGCGTAGTCGATCGGGAGCAAACCCTCCTGGGACCACTAGCCCATCGAAATCCTTGCTATACGCATTTGCAAACGAAAGATCACATTTGCATGGATAACCATATTTACCATGATAGGTTTGTCCCCTTTCCGGACCCACGAAGATTCCTTCATGCCCCGCTTCCCCAAGACGCATTTTTGGATACCAAAGCTCAAGGTCTTGATAGAAATTTTCTACTAAGATGGCGACTTTCTTCATCTGTTTCCTCCTTTACAATTATTCACAATCATCTTAAATTTCTTATGTCAAGTCAATGGAGAGATCACCTACATGCGAAATATTTTTTTCATTTTTGCTTGCATAGGGATCTTTTTCTCAGCGTGCCAAAAAAATCCACCTCCTCCGAAGACGCAGAAACTCAACCTTAATGTCCCCTCAGATCCATTGACGCTTGATCCTAGAAAAGGAGGGGATATCGTTTCTTCTCTTTTTCATTTCTTGCTCTTTGATGGTTTAGCGCGTTTAGATGACGACGGAAATGTTGCCCTTTCCCTTGCTGAAAAAATCGATATTTCTGATGACCGCCGTATCTACACCTTCTTTTTACGTGACGCCTTTTGGTCTGATGGCACACCAATCACAGCATGGGACTTTGAAAAGTCTTGGAAAGATATTTTGCATCCCGATTTCCCTGCCATGAATGCTCATCTGCTATATCCCATCGAAAATGCAGAAGGAGCAAAGATAGGGGTTTCTTCTCTTTCTGAAGTAAAGATTCGCTCTCTCGACGCAAAGACCCTTGAAATAACTCTTGAAAGGCCAACTCCATACTTTCTGGAACTCATAGCTTTTTGTGTCTTTTACCCTGTCAATGCTGAAATCGACCAATCCCACCCTGAATGGGACCAAAACGCAAGCGAAAACTTCATCTGCAGCGGGCCCTTTGTTTTGAAAGAATGGAAACGCAACAATGTCATTGTCCTCGCCAAAAACCCCAATTATTTTCGGGCGAATCAGGTATTACTAGATGAAATTACTCTCAACATTGTAGATAGCGAGATGACATCCTTACAAATGTTTGAAAAAGGAGAAGTGGACATCATTGGACAACCACTTAATCCCCTTCCAACCGATGCGCTTGCCGAACTCATAAAAAATCAAAACGTACACATCTATCCAGTGCCTGCCACAACATTTTGTAGCTTCAACGTAACTGTCTTCCCCTTCAACAATGTCCACATTCGGAAAGCCTTTTCCTATGCAATCAACAGAAGACAAATCGTCCGCAACATCACCCAACTCAATGAGCCTCCAGCTCTGGGAATCATCCCCCCTATGCTCAAGAAAGGGCCAAAAGCAAAAGCTTTTTTTCGTGATGGAGACATTGAAACTGCAAGGGCACACTTCAAAAAAGGACTGAAAGAACTCGGTATTGCAAAAGAAGAATTCCCCCGCATCAAATATCACTACTCCAAATCAGAATCCCATCACAAAATCGCTCAAGCCTTGCAACAACAATGGCATGAAGCTTTGGGCGTTTCCATTGAGCTAGAAAGTGTCGACAAAAAAATCTTAATGCACCTCCTCAAAACGCGCAATTATCAAGCAGCACAGAGCTTTTGGATGGCCCAATACAAAGATCCTATGAATATTTTTGAGCGTTTTAAATACAAAGAAAACGTGAAAAATTACCCTCATTGGCAAAATGAAACCTTCATCCAACTTCTAAACAAATCGAGCGATGTTTCTACCGATGAGGAACGTTTTGCTCTTCTCGAAGAAGCAGAAGCCATTTTATTAGACCAAATGCCCCTCGCACCCATCTACCATTGGAACTCAGCCTATATTACGCAACCCTATATCAAGAGCTTTGGTTCCGCCCCAATTGGCAACGGATTTTTTGACCGCGTATTTATCGACAATGAAACGAAATAAACACTGCTCTATCTATTTAAAATTATTTGGGTTTATACCAATTCCGAGAAATAAATTCACAAAATCTACGGATATTTTTGGCCAAAAATGCATTTTCTATCTTGCTAACTTACAGAAGTTAGCAGCGATTTCCAAATGCATTTTTCTCTCAAAAACTTCTCGTTCTTTTGTGAATTTATTTCTCGGTATTGGTATTATTCTCGCCCTTTTGACACCTCTTTCCATTCATCCAGAGTCGATGTATTGCCGAGACATCCCCCCGCTTTATACGTTACAACCTTCTGACAACCTCCAATTTGGAAGACTTTGGCAACAAATTAAGCGCTTAGAAGAAAGCGGTGTCCTTTATGAAATGGCCCTCCAAAGAAGAGAAGAAATCCATGCAATCAAAGAACATTGGAAAGCCAAAATCCCATCATTTGAGCTGATTTCGCTCCAACGAGAGCTGGATTTCCTCTTGGAAACAGGCAGTTTGCAACCCTCCAATCACGGATGTGGAGCTGCTTATTTTCTCAAAGATGAGCAAGGCAAACCTTTATATGTGATCAAACCGCTTGATGAAGATATATTATGTCTCAACAATCGGAAGCATTTTGCCTCGCCCTATAACAATCGGGCCTTCCGTGTTCGCGCAGAAATCCCCCTTTATCGGACAGTACAAGCAGAAGCCCTATCTTTTGCCGTTGCTCACCTTTTAGGACTCGAAAATCAAACCCCACCTACACATTTGGCAATCATATCCCATGAATCATTCTTTGATATTACAGACAATTTAAAAGAAGAGGAAAAAAGCCAATACCTCTCTAAAATGGGGCTGCCCCAGCGAGAAAAACTCTGCAGCGTACAGACCTACCTTGCAGAGACAAAAAACCTTTACGACCTTGTCGAAGATTGCCTAAATAACAACCTCACCGACAAAGACATTCTCCCCCTCATCGACCACGCAAGTTTTGAAAATCTTTGCCTTCTGATCTGGCTTCTCTATGACACCGACGCACATGCGGGAAACCTATATGTCAAAAAAAGCCCCCAAGGGATCTATCACCTCCTCAAGATCGATAATGGCCTCACATTTCCCAATGCCAATTCCCATTTACTCAACGCCCTTTATTTTTTTCCTCATGCCAAATCCCCTCTCTCAAAACGGATGTGCACAATCATTGAAAACCTTCCAATAGAGGAGATCATCGAAAAGATCCACCTCTATGAAATGGACGATGCTCTAGATGCCTTTTTACAGCGAGTCGAAATTCTTCAAACACTCGCAAAAGACACCAACTATTCTTTGAGAGAAATCGACATGCGATTGCATGCACTTGAACTCCCTGAAGGGACAAAAATCGCCCTAAATACCGAACTTTCTTTAGAAGAACTCCAAAGGCTTATTTCTTCCGAATAAGTTCTACGATCTCTTCATCTGTGACTTGTCCAAATTCCTTGTAGAATGCGCCAACGGCAAGAAAACTCGATGGCTGAAAAAGACAAACAACCTCATCAACAAGCAAGGCCATAGCATCTATTGTCTCAGGTGGTGCTACAGGGACAGCCACCACAATTTTTCCAGCATTTTGCTCTCGAGCAGATTCAATAGACACTTTCATGCTCGCACCCGTGGCAATTCCATCATCCACGAGGAGAATCGTTTTTCCTGTAAAACCCACAACCTCTCGGCCCTTCATGTAGAGCTGCTTTCTCGATTTTACGATCTCTCTTTGTTTTTCCGTTTCCTTTTTGAGGTATTCCTTGGAAACCCCCAAAAGAGCAATCAATTCATCATTGAATACCCCTCTTCCCTTTTCCGCGATGGCCCCAAGAGCTAATTCAGGGTTATCTGGAGCACCAATCTTGCGTACAATCATCACATCGAAAGAGATATTGAGCGTTTCTGCAACCGAAGCAGCAACAACAACTCCTCCCCTTGCAAGCCCGACTGCAATCACCTCTTCCTTTCCTAGATAAGAGCTAAGCTTCTTAGCAAGCTCTTTTCCCGCTTCAGTACGATTTTGAAAAATCATGAATCTCCTGATCTCGAATGATAATACGTGTATTTGCCTCTTTCGGATGTAAATATTTTTGCAAAATCCGATCAAAAGCCTCCTCACAGCATCGAGTCCCACAGGTAAAAAGATCGACAAAACAACTGCGATGCTCTGGGTAGGTATGAATACTTGCGTGACTCTCTGAGAGAAGAATCACCATAGTCAATCCATCAGGTGGAAAAACGTGCATCGTTGTACCAAGAACAGTAGCGCCTGAAGCCTCTACCGCTTCATGCATCACACGCTCTAGCGCAGCGATATCCTGAAGAGCTTCAGGATCACATTCACAATAACTGGCCAAAAAATGCTTTCCCTGAAAAGCATATTCATGTCCACTTCCACAGCCATCATGCGCAGAAAAAAGAGAAGAAAAAGCAAAACAAAAAACGAATAAAACTCTCATTGGCCCCACGTTAAGACATAATTTTTCTCACCTATTCCTGATTGTTCTTCCGGATGAATCATCACTTCTTTTTGCCTTGTTTGAATACTTTGCAATAGTTCTTTTTTCTGCATAGATCGTAAATTGAAATGCTTGGGGAAAAAATGGCAGAGCAAGTAACCGCGAGCGGCACTTGCGAAAAGTTTCCTGATGTATCTTTTTTGCAAAGGCGCACTCGATTCAGTAAATCCCTGATAGCTAATGAGCAAATCACTTGGTTCCAGCTTGATCTCGTCAGGAGTGAAATAACGGATATGATGCAATCCAAGAGCACTCAGATGCTTCCTTGCAAGTTCTAGAGATTCAGGAAGATCAATGATCGCATAATGCTCGATATCAAATACCTCGTGAAGGACCTTGCAAAGGCCTCCACATCCAACTCCGATTTCAATAATTCTCAATTCATTCATTGGTCCAAAGGCCTTTTTCAAGTCTCCAGCAAATTTTAAATAGTGAAGAGTCGTCGCAGAAAAAGGACCAATAGACCCGAAATCATATACATGGGGACCTCCCAAACAATCCATTTTTCGGATCCGCTCTAATAGATCTGACTCCAGCAGTTCTGGCATCTTTTCTTTGATTCCCTTCAATATCTTCTTTCCATCTTCATAGCTGAGATTTTCATAGAAGAGATTGTAAATCGGATTGCGTTTGAAATACTTAAAAACATCGGGACTTGCTGCTGCCTCTTTGCAAAAAGCGAGAAAATCCTCATTTTGCGTCAATTGAGTGAATGAAACTTTCTTTGTTTTGAAAGAGATCCCCCCATTGCGAATGAAAAGCCCCGAAAAAAAAGAAACCACCAGGAGAGTAAAAAAAAGAAATTTCCATCTCATAAGAAACAAATTTAGCATAATTGACAGGTTTTTACCAAAAAAATCCTCCTTCCACTATCCTTAGGGCATGCGCCTACTGTATACCCTTTTCACTTTGGCCATTGGCGGCTACGGCCTTTATTGGCTCGCCGACAAAAATCCCGATCTCAAGCACAAAGCCGAGGAGATCATCGACTTTCGCACAACAACAGCACTAGAAACCCGATTTGATTCTTCTCAAATCATGGAGACGCATCAAAAAAACCTCCTCAAAGAGAAAGGCTCCCGTTTTCTCACTCCAGAGCTCAAGTTTTTCCCCTTTCTCCTTATGGAGACAAAATATTGCGATACCAAAGGACGCACCAAAGAAAGCTTAATCTTATGGGATTTAACAGAAGGGGAAATGGTCCTCGATGCGAATAGCTGGGAAAAAACCCATGGATTTGCCGACTGCATATTGAATCATGCGCAAGTGCACGAATTGAAAATCTTGCATCTACTTGCCGAAGGAAGCAGCACAAACGTCGAAACCCTGCTCACTAGACTCGACATAGAAAAGCCCCTACTCGACGTACTCATTCAGAGCTGCGTGAAGAAAAATCTCATTATCCAAGCAGGAGCCAATCAATACCGACTCCATCTAGAAAATCCCCATCTCACGGCAATCCCAGAGACCAAACTATATGAGCAGCTAACCACTCGTGGGCATAAACGAGCGGAACGTGCCACAAAACACTTTACCGCTTCGCAGGTACAGCGAATCTCCAAGATCGCCTTTGGTGAAAATTTTTCTATCCGAACCACAACCGAGATCTATTTACCCATTCATCGGATCGTCATCCAAAACCCCGATGGATCCATCCACACCTCCCATTTCAATGCCCTAACCGGGAAAGAGCTCCCCCCAGCCCGTTTCTATCAATAACCAAATCCTTCAGTTTGTTTGAGTATAAACCCCTATAGCTGCTATGATTTCTCGTTTTGGGAAGATGGCTGAGTGGCCGAAGGCACGTCCCTGCTAAGGACGCGTACCCTTACGGGTACCGAGGGTTCGAATCCCTCTCTTTCCGAAAAAAAGGCCCAGCATCCGCTGGGCTTTTTTTTGGAAAGAAGCAAGTGAAGAGTTTCACTTGCATGAGGGATTCGAAGTGGACGGGCCTGTCCGAAGGACGCCAGGGAACCGGCCCTGAAGACGGGAGATGTCAATCTCCGCTGAAGGGCGAACCCACCCACCAAGATTCTGGGATAAAAATCTCTGCTAGGCATTTTTTTGGCTCGATTTTCCCCTTTTCTGTGATCTTTCCACAGGTTGCACACCCCCCCCTAGTAAAATTATTTTTTTACACAAGGAAAGCGCCCTTACCACCACATTGATAATAATTTTTATTGAATTTAATTACTTAATGGTTTAATATTTAATTAACTAAACTAATAAAAAAGAGAAACAGTAATCATGTCTTGTTCAGAAAGCAGCCCAGTTTTTGACGCAACCCTTTTAATGTCAAAAACTTATATAAGCGCAAAACCAGATTCTGGCATTCCCTGGAGAGAAGAGCCTATTCCAGAGAGAGAGGCTTTAGATAGGATGTTCACGAATGCGAGGAAAGCCATCGAGGAACATCATCAAGCAGTCTGCATCCGTCCTTTTGATGCGATGCCCTATGTGAAGACCTTGGATATAACAAAAGAGAAACTCACCGAAGAAGAATCAACTCCTCTTACATTATCTCCTCAATTTACTGAAAAACAGGGACTTAGACCTAGAATGGAGGACGCCCATTTTTACACAGAACTCGAAAAGGGAACTCTGGTAGGAGTTTTTGACGGACACGGCGGACCAGAGGTTGCACAGTTTGCCAACGAAGCATTCCAGAAAAGATTTCCCGACGCCCTAAAAAATGCGAAGGAAAATGTCCACCAAGCATTTGAGACTGTAATTGATCAAATTCATCAAGAAGTGGCTCGACATTACGAATGGAATAGAATAGGTAGTACCGCGGTTGTCTCATATATTGATCACGCAACCCATCAGATTTACACCGTAACTTTAGGCGATAGCGAAGCCAATATTTATCGCAAGGTAGAGGAAGAAATGAGGTCCATTCCTCTCTCCGCTGTACGTGATTGGCTCAGCAAAAAAGATCTACAACGCCTCGTCAGCAATTATGGATTTCAAGTCTATAGTCTCGGTCGTCTTTGTAACTATAACTCCAAATACATCCGCTCTAGATTAAGGGAGGGGGTCAATCTCTCTCGTGCAATTGGAGATGTTTCAGAAAGAGGAAGCTCCATACCCCTCGTCATACACAAACCAAAAATCACTGTGAACAAACTCAAACACGGCGATATCCTGATTCTTGCATGTGATGGCTTAAAAGATTTTGTTCTTGAAGCGCAAATTGTCAAAATGATTGCCGAATATACTTTAGGTACAAAAAAGGACGGCCTCTCTTCCATTCTTGTAGAAAAGGCATTGAGCCAAATGAATGAAACAGAAAATGACAATGTGACAGTAGGCGTTATCCACGTTTCCTAAGAGAATGTCTGCAAACTGCTTTTACCAGAGGGCGCTAAGATTGTTGCTTTGGAAGACTTCTAGAGACCGGAGCGAGCTTTGATAAGCTCGTGTAGGTCGAAGAAGGACTTCCAAGGGGAAAAGATTGTTCCCAATCCTGGTGAAATGAGTTTGCAGACAGTCTCTAAAGAGAGCCCTCACAGAGGGGTGCATTTCATCCATTTTCTTTCTCGTAGTGCTCCTAAAAATCTTGTAAAAATATCACTCAATATTCGATAATATTATTATGATAAAACAATTTCTTCAAAAATATTTAACCAAACTGATAAAGTATCCGAGAAAATATATAAATTGGTCATTGGAGAATCATATTCAAGGTTATGAGCTCTCTTTTAGAGATGGTTGCTGAGCAGCCATCGGATTCACCGGCGCTCCTTATGCCCTACGCCATTTAGAACAAAAGATAGTACGTCTAAGGAAAAAAATCATGTTAGTAGCAGCAGCCCCCACTTCTCTCCACGAACCTGCAAAAACATTTTCATCACCACCTTCTCCTGGGAAAGAAGATAGGGAAGAAATAGTTCCTTGGAGAGAAAAAGCTTTCTCAATCGAAGAAGCTTTTTGGAAGATGATAAAAAATCAAAATAAATCCATTGATGAGCACCTCATACATTACAATATGTTCATGCAAGAAACGAATCCTTATATACAACCCACAGAACTTTCACGGGATACACTACCTTGGAATCAAGAAGAAGAAGCCACGCCGCCTCTTCAGTTCTCTTATGAATCTCATTCTGATGTTGGAAAAACTAGACCGCAAAATGAAGATGCTCATTTTTATCTAGAATGGGACGAGGGGGTTTTAGCAGGAGTTTTCGATGGTCATCTCGGGAAAGAAGTTTCCAACTTTGCCAGCAATAAATTTAAGGAACTTTTCCCAACAGCACTCAAGAAAGCCGAGGGCAATGTACATACTACCTTTGAAAGAGTGATTCATCAGATTCACCGAGAAGTGGCTGCCCACTCTGAATGGAATCAAATTGGAAGTGCTGCCGTTATTTGCTACATCGACAAAAAGACGCATTGGGTGTACACCGCAACCCTCAGTGATTGCGAAGCAAATATTTACAGAAAAAAGAGGGGTGAACCCCGGCCTGCAGGGCAAGGAATGATTCGGATGGGGCTTCGTACCCTTCCCAGCGGTAGATTTGAACTAACCGGCCCTAAAGGGCCGGGTTTCCCTGGTGAATACATGTCGATTCCTCTTTCCCCTCAACGCCATTGGCTTAGCAATCGCGATCAACAACGTTTAAGAGCTTATCTTCAAAATAATAAGCCCGATCTGATAAGGGAATTGGAACGAAAGATCCTCTTGATAAATAATGACCCAAAAAAAATTTACTCTCATATTTTGTATGGAGTCAATACACCACGAGCAATTGGAGATGTTGATGAAAGCGGGACACCCGAGTGCCCACTTGTATCTACTAAATCTAAAATCACAGCCTTTCAACTCCATGCCGGCGATTTCCTCATTCTCACTTGTGATGGCTTGAAGGATTTCCTTTCCGAAGAAGCAATCGTTCAAATCATTCGAAGAACAAAAGAAAACCTGAGCTCTACCCTTGTGAAAGCTGCAATAGCAAATATGAACGATGCGGTGGGTGGTGATAACGTCTCAGTCATCGCAATCAAGGTTTCTTAAGAGGGTCCTTTGCAGGAAGTTGCTTTTCGTCCTTTTTTCCTCTGAATTTTCCTTCACAAAATCTTGCTGAATATCACGCGGTAATATATAATTTTTCACGATTAAACTAATATTTTAAAAGACAAATCAATTGTAAAATTATGCCAACAACTTAGGAATAGATATGCCTTGCTCATTAACTAACCATCCTCAACAGTATTGGCTCTCCCCCAAAGAGATCTGCTTGACAGCCCTCGGATTCACCGGAGCTCCCTATGCCGGACGCCATTTAGAACAATCTCGTCAAGAATCTCCTTGGACGACTTCTCGGATGGCTCATCGAGCCATTTTCCTCATAGAATGCATGCCGATTGTGGGTGGTTGTGTAGCTCTTGCCGAAGGCATTTTTCATGCTTGCTTCAAATCTAGCAGCCCTATTGTCGAAGAAGAAGCTAAAGAGTTAGAGTTAGCAGCATCAGTGGGTGCTTCTCCTCTTTCTCCAGAAGAACCAGCATCACCAGCCCCAGAGACAGGATCCCCTGCTTCCGGAGATGAAGAGCACCCCGTGCCAGAAGGAGAAAAAAGTCTGCCGGATGAAGAAGGTGGAATGACGGGCGTTTCACGTCCAATGGGAAAACCTTCTGCAAAGGATCCTATTCAGAGGATGCACAAGAATTTGCAAAAAGCTGTTCAAGAGGCTTGGAAAAGAGAAATTGAAGCAATGGCTTATGTGTGGGCTCATCACATTTTGGGGACCATCAGAGGGGATTACGGAAATCAATCAGGCGCTTCAGAAGACCAAATTTTAATGAGCCAGTGCCGAGGTTTAGAAGAATCCATTCAAAAGACCAGACGGGCATTAGAAGAAGCTTCTTCTTTGGAAACTCCATACATGCAACTTTCAGAACTCCCAATTCCTCCTACCGATACTACGCAAAAAGAACCCATTCCTTTAGTGTTGCCTACTAAAATTGCAAAAGAACAACGTTTTGACAAGAGCACAAAGCACGCCGAATTTTACTTGAAAATAGGGAACACGGGGACTTTAGCAGGAATATTTAAAGGGCATAATGGAAAAGAAGTTGCACAGTTTGCCAGCGATGAATTCCAGAAGAATTTTCCCGATGCATTGAAGCGGGCCGAAGGCAATGTCCATGCTGTCTTTGAAAATATGATTGCTCAAATTCAAAGGGAATTGGCTACCCATCCTGAATGGAATAATATCGGGAGTACTGCTGTTATTTGCTATATTGATAAAGAGACACACTTGATTTACACGGCGACCATCGGCGAGGGATGTCAAGCAAATATTTATCGCATGATGGGAAAGAAAAAGAAATCGATCACTCTTTACCTTGAGCGTAGTTGGCTGAGCAAACATGACCGTGCACGTCTAACAGCTGCATTTTCAGAGAAGGAAGTGACTCAACATATCCGAAGGCAGGAAGTAGCAAAATTAGGATTATTTCTTAAAGGGACTGAAGATTTTCAAGTCTCTCATGCGATTAGCTCTCGTCTTTCTGAAGGAACCCATCACTCACGTGCTTTTGGACATGTTGATGATCCACTTGTTATACCAAAGCCAAAAGTGACCGTTTTTAAGCTTCAAAATGGCGATACGTTCACTCTCTCATCGGGCTTAACGGATTTTCTTAGTGAAGAAGCGATTGTTTCTATTATTTCCTCTGAGGAAGGAAGTCCACACTCTGCTCTTGTTCAAGCTGCATTAAAAAAAATGTTTGAGCCGCAACACAAGGCCAACATGACCAAGATGAGAAAACAGAGAAACGTCACCGTCCGCGTGTTTAAAGTTCTTCATCTTTCAAAGAAGTAATCGGCAAAAAGAGAATTTCATCAAACTCGGTTTTGCGATACACTCGGCTCATATGGCTGAAAAATTGCGCATCCCCCCTCATTCGAAAGAATCCGAGATGATGGTCCTCGGATCGATGCTCACCAATGTGAATAGTTTGAACATTGCAGCTGACGCTTTAAATGATGCTGACTTTTATTTCTCTGAACACAAATCGATTTTTGCCGCTCTGAAAGAAGCTTATAGGCAAGATAAGCCGGCTGATGTCCATCTCATTGCAGAGGAGCTGAAGAGACAAGATAAGCTTGAAAATGTGGGCAGTGTCGCCTATCTCACTACTCTAGCCCAATACGCTGGCACAGCTGCGTACATGGAAGAGTACACGGAACTTGTCCATAGCAAAGCAATCCTCAGAAGAATGATCCTCGCTGCACAAGAGGTGGAGAAAGACGCTCTGGAAGATCCCCAAGATGTCACTTCATCTCTGGACAACGCGCAGAAAAAGTTCTACGAAATTAGTCAGAGCGCGAATGCCAAAGATGGCACGACTCTTGCCGACCTTCTCTCTGGGGAGAAAGCCTCTTCTGAAATGCCCTTCTTAGAAGAACTGCAAAAAAAGCAAGAGGAGTATCAAAACCGAGATCCCAACGATCCGGGGATTAGTGGTATTTCAACCCATTTCATCGACCTGGATAAAATGATCGGGGGTTTTGGGTCTTCTAATTTGATGATCATTGCAGGTCGCCCAGCCATGGGAAAAACAGCATTTGCAGTGAACGTTGCAGAAAATATCTGCTTCAAAAATGGCATGCCTGTTGGCATTTTTTCTCTTGAGATGACGGCAGAACAACTGTTGCATCGCATCATCTGTTCACAAGCTGAAGTGGAATCAGACAAAATCAAAAATGGCTCTTTGAGCGGTGAAGAATACCAACGGATTGTTTCGTCAGTCAATCACATCCAAAATTACACAATGGTGATCGATGATCAGCCTGGTCTCAGGATTACCGATCTGAGGGCACGAGCACGAAGAATGCGCGAGGTCTATGGGATTGAGTTTTTGGTTGTCGACTATTTGCAACTCATTTCGGGCTCGGGAAGTGTCCGCAGTATGGAAAATCGGCAAAATGAAATTTCTGAAATTTCCCGCATGCTCAAAAATCTGGCCAGAGAGCTCGATATTCCAATTCTGTGTGCTTCACAGCTCTCTCGAAAAGTGGAAGAGCGTCAAGGACACCGTCCGATGATGAGTGATTTGCGCGAGAGTGGATCCATTGAACAAGACAGTGATGTGGTCATGTTTTTACTTCGCCGCGAATACTACGACCCTTACGACAAACCGGGAATGGCCGAGCTCATTGTGGCGAAAAATCGGCATGGCGGTGTGGGGAATGTCAATCTAACCTTCCGCAAAGAAATGGGACAATTTGCCAATTACACACCTGTCCTTACGAAAGATTCTGATAAAGAAGAGGATGCTTTCGCCGCTTTCGGCCCAAATTAATAGTTATATTATTATAGCTCTGTTAAAAGAAAGTCATGGAACAATCTCCTCGTTCTAGAACGATCCCCTATCGCAAAAAGGGGATTGTTTTTGTGCTTATCGCATGGGTGTTTTTCACAACAGCGATTGCCCTATCTCGAATGGCAAGCGAACAAAGCTCTGTCCCGATTGTTCTTTTATTCCAAAATTTTATCGGGCTTTTAGCGATCCTCCCCTGGATGATCAAAAAAGGGAGTAAAAGTCTCTATATCTCAAAAACCGGTGTCATTATTCTCCGATCCCTTGCTGGATACTTAAGCTATGCCTTTATCTTTTTAGCTGTCCAGCGGATTAGCCTCATCAACACTGTCCTCTTGAGTAATTCAGCACCTCTGTTCATCCCCCTCATTATTTGGCTTTGGAAAGGATTGAAAATCAGTAAGGGTTTATGGATGGGAATTCTCATTGGATTCCTTGGAATTGCCTTCATTCTTCGTCCTACTGAAGAGATCATTAATGTAGGCGCTCTCTTTGCAATAGGAGCTGCGATTTGTCTGTCGATTTCGGCAATTGCAAAGCGCCGTCTCGTCAAAACAGAACGCATCTATACCATTTTATTTTACTACTTTTTGATCAGCACGCTCTTGAGTATTCCCTTTAGTATTGAAACGTGGAAACCTCTAGGCAAAGAAACACTTCTTTTGCTTTGTTCTATCGGCATCCTCTTTACATGCGGGCAGATCTTTTTCTTAAACGCCCTCAAATATGAAAAGCCTTCCTTCTTAAGTTCTTTCAATTATTCAGCAGTGATTTATGGGGCTCTTTTGCAGTGGCTTATCTGGGGCAGCTTCCCCGATTGGTGCACGATCATGGGGATTGTCATCGTTTGTACAGGGGGAATATTGACGATTACTCTCGGGAAAGAGGTTCCGCCTGGGAAGGGGGGGCAATCAGAGCGTTGATCACTTCTTCTAAATCGGGCAGGAGAATCGGATAGTGGATAGAGAGCCAACTTTCTAATTTTCGCCCCACGCGAAGAACCTCTCTCTGATAATATGAAGGTTCCTTGGCCCTCTCATCTTTAACAATCCTACCTGTATCAAAATGGATCACTTGATTGTCCACAAATCCATAATTGTGACTAATTCCTGAATCCCGGTCGATATAGCCTTTCTTACACTGATCGACCACTTGAGTGAAAAGGAGATGAATGGTTTCAAGCGCTTCTTCTCTCTTGCCTACCTCCATAAGGTCTGCAATCCGAGCGCGGATCATTTCCGTTTTTTTTTGCACAACAAATTCATAATCATCGAGATTTGCTACATAACAATGGCCCATCCGATCGTAGAGCTTTACATGAAGCTTCAGATGTTTTGATTTGTTCAAATGGATAAAAAGAAGTCCGGTCTCTTCTTTGAGTTCATCATACGCCATCTTATAGCTTGCGAAAAGTTCTTGGTGATGCAAGATCCGCGTATCAATTTTCTTAAAACGATATTGCTCAAAACCAGGAAAGGGAATTAACTTCAGCCATTTTTTGGGGATCAGGTGTTTCATTTTGAAAAACTTGAGAACATACTTTCCATCTGCTGAGAGAAAAGCATAACACTGTGCACCCGATCCTAGATAGTTGAAATCTTGAGATAAGATGCCATGGAGTTCTTCTTTTGCATAAGCTGGTAACTGGTCAATTTCCCACCTCGAAGACTTTTCAAAAGGAGAGCGAATCTTAGCGAGAGAAAATCCTACAGGTTTTTTGGCAAAAATCGTCACAGTAAAAATAAAGACACAAATAACAATTCCTACAAAAAGACTGAAGTATCTCTGCTTTTGTTGCATACTGGATAATGATGACTTCTTCTGTGTTTTTGAAAAAGAGATTTTTTTTTGCGTGATTGCCATCATGTTTTTCCTTAAGAAAACGATGTGCAGCAAAAAATTTTCAAAAAAGCTACAGTTTTTTTTGCAATTATTCATAAGAATCTTTTATGCTACATCATTGAGAATAACCCGAGGTTTTGGAGGATATTTATGAAAGAAAAATTCGCACTTGGAACCGCACTTCTAGTCGCTTCCACAGTTCCTGTATTTGGTCACCAGTATAGAGCTGGATCATCTGATACAATGGATCAAAATAATCAACAAGATACACAAAGAGGTTCTTGCTGCACATCCTGCTGCGATGATTGCTGCCCCCCTAAAGATCCGTGTGCAAAATGTGCACAATTGTGGCCTTCTTGTGGCCCTGATTGGATCATTACACCCGGTGCGGGACCTTGCACAGCAGACGGATGTGATTTTTTTGTTACAGCAGAATTCCTTTATTGGGCAGTCCGTCAAGATCATTTGGGTTTTGCCGCCACCCTACCAGAACCAGGAACAACTTCTGTAGGTGAAATTTCTCATCCCGATTGGCGCATGGAACTCGGCTTTAAAGTGGGCATTGGTTGGTTAACATGCATCGATGGTTGGGATCTCTATCTCAATTATACTTGGCTTAGACCTCGAACAAAAAATGAAACAGCCTCAAGCAAAGAGGGTTTTATTTTTCAGGACTATTTTCTGTTTGGATTCTTCAGTGATCAAGGTAATGATTTTGCTATCGAAAGCGAAACAGCAAAATGGAAGCTTGATTTCAACGTTCTTGATCTCGAATGGGGACGCAATTTCTATATCAGCAAATGCTTGCATCTACGTCCACATTTTGGCCTGAAGGGAACTTGGCAAGAGCAAAAATTCGAAATAAGTGCCAACGCCAGCCAACGCCAAGGGTCTACCTCATTGTTTGACCCGATTACTGGTAGTGCAGATCTCAAGAACGATTATTGGGGAATTGGCCCTCGAGCCGGTTTGGATAGTGCTTGGCACTTCAGCAGATGCTTTAGCGTCGTCGGGGAAGCTGCTATCACTGCACTATGGGGACGCTTTGATTCCAGAGCGAAAGCAACACAAACCGTATTTACAGAGGGAGATGTTGAAGGAGTCACAACAACCATTCCGGCAGGAAGCTTCAAAACAGAATTGCATAGCGTGAAACCTGTGATGGAGTTCTTCTTAGGATTCCGTTGGGAAGACTGGTGGTGCTGTGATGAGTATTACACAGGCTTCGATATTGGTTGGGAAGTCCAATGGTGGGGCGGACAAAATCAGTTTGCCTACTTCCCTACAGAAACTCGCTGGGGTGACTTAGGCTTCCATGGGCTCACAGTCCGTGCTCGCTTCCAATTCTAAGCGAAAATCTGATACATTGACCTTCTAGGTCTGATAAAGAGGCTGGTTTTTCCAGCCTCTTTTTTTATTGTATAGAATATTAATCGGTAATAGATGTAAATTAAAATAAGGGGAAATATAAATGAATGCGAACAAACTTGCGCTTTTACTGCTAACTACTAGCATTCCATTATATAGCAATGATCCATGCTGCCCCCCAGCAGACCCTTGCGCCAAGTGCGCGCAAATCTGGCCTACAAATGGCCCCGACTGGATCGTCACGCCCGCTGCCGGTCCTTGTGTCTCTAGAGGATGGGATGCATACCTCACTGCCGAGTTCATCTACTGGACTGCACGAGAAGATCGCCTGGGATTTGCAATTTTTGAATCCGTTGAAAATGGAAACAAGGTGACCAGCCAAGGAAAAACCCTACATCCAGATTGGAATTTTGAACCTGGCTTTAAGGTAGGGGCCGGCCTTCTGTATGACCACGATTCCTGGGATATTTACGTCAACTATACGTGGCTACGGGTTCGAGACACAAAAGAGAAGGAAACGGCCTCTGACTCCCAAACGCAAAGACTGAGACCCATTGGAGATGCTGCTTCCTTTGCAGGCCTCTCAGACATTGTCTTTGCTTCAGGAAGATGGGAGCTTGATTTCAATGTTTTGGATGCCGTGCTGGGACGCAACTTTTTCATCAGTAGGTATTTGAAACTACGCCCCCACTTCGGTTTGAAAGGAACCTGGCAAGATCAAGACTATTTAGTCACCGCGCAAAATCCTGAGTTTTTCTCAGAAGATAAAAATTCATTGCACTATTGGGGAATTGGAATCCGAACCGGACTGGACACCTCCTGGCATTTCAATCCATGTTTCAGTCTCTTTGGAGAGGTTGCTGTTTCTGGTATTTGGGCAAACTTTGAGATCGAGAGGAGATCGGGAGCAGCACCCATAGAAGAGGGCGCTCTAGAGTCTTTCACCGTCCTCAATATCGAAAATGATATCCATACCTTAAAGCCTGTCGTTGAGTTCCTTTTGGGCCTTCGTTACGAAACCTGGTTTTGCTGCGATCAATATCATTTCGCCGTTGAAGGGGGGTGGGAACTCCAGTGGTGGAACGACCAAAATCAGTTTTTTCACCTCCTTGTAGAATCGAAATGCGGGGATCTGAACATGAATGGTTTCACCTTGAAAATGCGTTTAGACTTTTAGAGACTGTTAATTATCAAAAGTTTAGCGAAAAAAAATTAATCCACAAAGTTAATATAAAATTAATTTGAAAAAGAAACTGCGATTTATTAGATTAAAAGTATGGGGAAATCCTCAAATTAGGAGTACTACTATGACAAAACTATTTTTTAAACCTGTTGCACTAGGACTTATTGCTGCAGCTTTAGGACTTGGCGCTGCTGCGGATCTTTCAGCTGCCGGATGCTGCGGATGCGGCAAATGCGGATGTGAAGCTCCACGGTCTTGTCCTGAGCGCAAATGCCCTCCAAAGCCTTGCGCACCTAGGTGCAAATGCAAAAAATGCAGCCCAGGACCATCATGTGGATGTGGCTGCGGAAGCTGCTGCAATAACAGCCGTTAATGCACCTTTAGACACACCGCTGTTAAATCATCGTGCTGAGCGCAAGTCCCGGCAAATTGATTGACTTCATTCATGAGACGATCAACGAGAACTTGGGGGTTTAATAAGCGATGTGAGATAAGGAATTCGATAAGGCGACTCTTTCCGAAGAGTTCGCCTTTTTCATTTTGCGCTTCTGTGATTCCATCGCTATAGAGAAAGAGGAAACTTCCTGGAGAAAGCTGGATAGATTTCACCTCAATTTGATCCATTTCCGTAGCTCCGAGAGCAATTCCTTCCGTAGTGAGTTCTTGATGATTTCCATCTACATCAAAAAAGATGGCTGGCAAGTGCCCTGCAGAGGTGTACAGAAGCTTATGCGTATTCGCATGATAGATACCCACAAATGCTGTCACAAAATTGCCTGTATCGCCTGTATCGCGAGCAAAGAGATTGTTCGTATGGAAGACAATATTCTCAAGACTTTCTCCTGCCATGGCATAACTGCGTAGCATGCTCCGAACCATGAGAGAATATAGGCAAGCGGAAACGCCTTTATCAGAACCATCTGCTAGGACTAGAAGGAGTTCATTTTCTCCCCTCACAAAGAGATCATAAAAATCCCCTGCCACCTCCTTTGCAGGGATAAACCCTTTTCCCATAGAGAGCCCAGAAAATTCGGGAGTTTTTTCTGGAAGGAGACGATTTTGCACATTCCTTCCAATCTCTAATTCTTTCGAGAGGAGTTCTCGGGATATTTTTTCCTTTTGTGCCGCTTCAATATTGCGTAAAAGTGCAGCCAGCATTTGATTGAAATTTTTCCCTAAATCATTGATTTCAAAGCCCAAGCGATCTTCTACATATTTTTGAGAATAATCCTCATCATGGACCGCCTGCATCACGCAGCAGAGTTGCCGAAATGGTTTTGCGATTCTAAAAATGAGCCAGATCGCTCCCGCTCCACCAATGAGAATGATGAGCCCTAACAAGATCAAAATATGGAAGAAAAAATGCCCTCCGACGTAGTCTTCAATTTGTTCTGATGTGAGAGAAACCTGCACATCAAAATCAGCATTTGGAACAGGCATATGAAGCTCAATCTCTTTGCCTCGCAATTTCACTCCTTCAAAAATTCCAGCTTTTTCTTTCCACTGTTTGAGCTGAGATGGACTCCCTCGGACAAAGTCCTTTTCTTTCTTTCCTACTTCGGAAGGATCTGTCGAGAACAAAAGAGTAGAATCGAGATTATAAAAAGAAATGGTTATCGGAAATCCGACATTCCTCAAGTCTGAAAACATTTTCATCCAATTTTCTAAATCGATGCCCAGCACCCAAATCTTGCTATTTTTCCGAAGAAAGAGAAAAAGCTCCTCTCTGTTTGTCGCCGGATTTTTTCCAATAAAGAGAAGAGACCCTACCTGTGCTGTTTTGGATAGAATCTTTGGGAAAAGATCTTTGCGACCCACAAGTTGTTTTTGCGTGGCATAGGTGCACGTGAATGTTTCATCAAATGTCAGGATGGTATGCTGCAAAAGATTTGCTGCTCGCTCGCGCCCCTCTTCAGAAATGACAGACAAGGTTTCGAGTTGTCTGCGACTTTTGTGATACCACTGATTGAGAAAGGAAATTGAAAAATTGCCTACAAGTTGCATTTCGGAAAAAGCAGCATTCAATTTGACTTTGTAATCTCGATCCCAAAGAAATCCCATATAGAGTAAAAGAGGAAAAACAACGAGAATGGAAAGAACAAGAGCCACTCGACGGACCAAGGAACCAATCATTTTATTTCTCTCCTGTTACACAAATATGCTATTCTATCGTCATGCTAACAAAAGAAATTAAGAGCCTGCAACATCCAATTATAAAAACATTTGTTAAACTGCGCACAATGCGAAAATTTCGGCATGAAAAAAAACAAGTCGTCCTCGCAGGAAAAAAGCTTGTTTCTGAGGTAAAAAATCTCGACTGTATTCTGGTAAAAAAAGATTTTCCTCATTCTTTTCAAGCAGAGGAAATTTATCATGTAAATGATGCCATTTTAAAAAAAGTGACCGGGCTGGAAAGCCCCGAGCCCATTGCTGCAATTGCTCCCATGCCAAAATGGGAAACATTAGAGAAAAAAAATTGGATTCTCGCTTTCGACCAAGTAAGCGATCCTGGAAATCTTGGAACTTTGCTTCGCACAGCTCTTGCCCTGGGCTGGGAAGGAGCTTTTCTTACTCCAAATTGTGTTGACCCCTACAATGAGAAAGCTCTTCGTGCAGCCAAAGGAGCCACCTTTCATCTTCCTATGCAAATGGGGACAGAAGAAGATCTTCAACAACTTAGCGAAAGCAAAAATATTTGGGTGGCAGATGTCGAGGGATCTCCTCTTTCTGAAATACAAAAACCTTCCAATGCGATTTTGGTCCTTGGCAACGAAGCACTCGGCGTTTCAAAAACCTTAAAAGAGCGATTCAAACATATCTGTATTCCCATTCATCAAATGCAGTCTTTAAATGTTGCTGCAGCAGGCGCAATTTTATTGTATACTTTGAAAACATGAAAGAAAAACACCTAGAACATGAAGAAGCCTATCACGGGAAGGAAAAGAAAAAGTACCGGAAAGAGAGAAAAATCCTCTCGCAAAAAGATCGTTCCAAATATAAAAAAACTGATCTCGAAAAACAAAAAAAAGCCACCATTAAAAAAGAGGATTTCAAACGGGGAAGAGTTCTTGCAATCCTTGCTGATGGGATTCTCGTCGATTTTGATGACACACTCTATACTTGCAGTCTTCGAGGAGCCTTAAAAAAAGAAACCTTACGCATTAAAAATCTTGTTGCAGTTGGGGATTTTGTCTTTTTCAAACCTGAAAAAAATCAAGTAGGAAGCATCTGGCACATTGAAGCCCGTCATTCCATCTTGTCACGGGCAGAGCAAATTTCACGGCAAAAAGAACAACTCATCGCCGTCAATATTGATCAGGTTTTGATCACTGCCTCGGTCGGAATCCCTCCCTTAAAACCGACTCTCATCGATCGCTATATCATCGCCTCTCTCAAAGGCAATATGGATCCAATCATAGTGATCAATAAAATTGATTTATTGGATGAATATCCCAAAGAACAAGCTCTTTTCGAAAAAGTGAAAGAAATCTATTCCTCTCTTGATATCCCTCTATTTCCCGTCAGCACGATCACAAAAGAAGGATTGGATGCGCTTGAACAACATATGCAAGGAAAATCTTCTGTTTTTTCTGGACAATCCGGGGCAGGAAAAACATCTTTAATCAATGCCATTATTGGCAGCAGCTATCTCACAGGAGAAGTGATCACCAAGACGAAAAAAGGAGCCCATACGACTACGACAACAAGACTGCTTCCCATTAAAGGAGAAGGATTTTGTATCGATACACCAGGGATCAAAAGTTTTGGATTATGGGATATCAAGAAAGAAGAAGTGCAGCAATATTTTTTCGAAATTGCTGCTACCGCCAAAGAATGCAAATTCCCCGATTGCTCTCATTTGCACGAACCAAACTGCGCAGTAAAACTAGCTCTGGAAGAAGGAAAAATTTCGCACTTGCGTTTTGATTCTTATTGCGCTTTAATAACACTAAAACAAAGAGATAGAGATTATGGCTGTCATTAAATATATCGATGCACTTGAAATCCTGGATTCACGTGGAAATCCCACGTTGGAAGTCACCGTCAAAACCGACTCAGGAGCTGAAGGAATCGCCGCTGTCCCTTCAGGAGCTTCTACAGGAGAAAATGAAGCAATAGAGCTGCGCGACAAAGACAAAAACCGATATTTCGGCAAAGGTGTTACAAAGGCCGTCGCTAATGTAATGGGACCATTGAGTGCTCTGCTCCTTGGAAAAGATATTTTTGATCAAATTCAGATTGATCAAGCTATGATTGAAGCAGATGGCACGCCCAACAAATCAAAATTTGGAGCAAATTCCATATTGGGGATTTCCCTTGCTTGTTCTAAAGCTGCTGCAGATGAAGTCAAAATGCCTTTCTATCGGTATATCGGCGGACTCAATGCCCATGTCCTTCCTTGTCCCATGATGAACATCCTCAATGGGGGTGCACATGCCGATAACATGTTGGATTTTCAAGAATTCATGATTCGCCCCATCGGCGCACCCAGTTTTGGAGAAGCAGTCCGCTGGGGAGCAGAAATTTTTCATACCCTTAAATCTCTTTTGCAAGAAGAACATCATGCTACTTCCGTAGGAGATGAAGGGGGGTTTGCTCCGAATTTAAATTCCAATGAAGCAGCCCTTGACTTTATCCTCAAAGCCATCGAAAAAGCCGGCTTTAAAACTAATCAAGTTTCCATTGCCATCGATTGTGCAGCCTCTGAGTTTTATGACAAAGCAGAGGGGCGCTATGTCGAAATGAAGAAAAAGAAAAAAGGGGAAGAATATAACTCAAGAACAGCCGAAGAACAAGTCCTCTATCTTTCTTCTCTCTGTGATAAATATCCGATCGATACTATCGAAGATGGCCTCGATGAAAATGATTGGGATGGCTGGAAAATTCTCACAGAAAGACTAGGAGATAAAATCCAAATCATCGGAGACGATATTTTTGTGACCAATACTAAATTTCTCAAAAAGGGGATCGAACAAAAAGTTGCCAATGCGATCATCATCAAACCCAATCAAATTGGAACTCTCACAGAGACACTCGACGCCGTCGAACTCGCCAAACAAAATGGCTATGCGACCATCATTTCTCATCGTTCCGCAGAAACTGAGGATGCGACTATTGCAGATATTGCCGTTGCCACAAATGCCGGACAGATCAAGACTGGTTCGCTTTCACGTTCTGATCGCACTTGCAAGTACAATCGCCTCTTGGCTATTGAAGACAAGCTCCGCTCCTCTTGCATCTACTACAAAACTGGAAAAAAGTAATTTCACACAACAATTCCTAATAAATTATTTTATATTTCCACACAGAAAGTCATCGGGAGAAAGCTCCAAAAAAACAAATTGAAAGGTTCTCCCGTTTATTATAATGTTTTGCCTTGTTTAACAAGGAGAAAAGGATGTCAACGGGAAGTTCTAGCTTGAGACCATTCAGGAATACTCCAGGATCAGAATTTATTAGTATTTTCAATAGAGAACCACACGGTCAATGTCCTCTTAGTGCAGATGCTGAAAGAAAAGATAATGTTCATCATACGCCTTCAACTGAGAATGATTTGCTCAACATTCTCAAGTTTTTTCGTAGTTATTTTGTTGAAAAATGTGATGATGAATTCGAGAGACATGAAGAATGTTATTTATGTGGATGGAAATTGGATTTAACTTATTTTCAAAAAAAGATGACGGTAACTACTGAGAGAAGTCCTCAACTTTTAGATGTGAAAGAAGATGCTAAGAGAATACAAGTATTATATCGCAAACAAAATTGTATCGGTGCTCTTCAATCTCTTGTGATTTATGAAGTTACGCGCTCATTTTTCGAAGGCTATTTTGGGACAAGTATTCTCGGTAAGGTAGGACACATTTTCACTTTAGCTCTTATGAATGGAATGATTAGTCATGCTCAAATGAAGCTGTTATCTAGAAAAGAACTTCCTCCAACTTTCTCTTCTCGTACTAGTATGTTAAATGTTGTGACTACAACAGTTACAGCATCAATTGTCAGTGAACTTTTCAAATCAGTGGGCTTAGCGCAGATCTTTGAAAATACCACCTTCAAAAATTTTTCGATGGCAGGATTGTTAGGTCATACAGTAGTCGGCACAATCTTTACTGCCTTTTTACCAAATTCGACGGAATTAGGATGCGCTTTATCTACAAGAAAAAAAACAGTTAGTGCAACTTTTTGAATATATACTCAAATAAACTGAAGAATTGGTTTTTGACTGCATCGGTTTTTTCATCGATTTCTTAGATAAAACAAGCTACAGTAGTCATAGACAATTCCCTCCAAATCTTAGTTTCATCAAAGTACTTACCCTTCATTTCCACCCAAAATCAAAAATTATGGGATGGAGTATTCTGGCATCCTTTGAAAAAACATTTCCAAAAAAAACTGAAGAAGGTAATCTTTTTTGGTGAAAGTGTGTTTTTTATCCATTTGAAAAGGAGAGATTTATGTCCGCAGTACAAGGTAGATTTGAAGATCAAGTTGGTTCCGTAGGATTCCTTGGTGGTGGGAGCATTGGCGCGTTCGCTGGTGCAAAAATGGGGGGTAGTCTCGGAAGTGTTGGCGGCGTTCCAGGTGCTATTGTAGGAGGAATAATCGGACTTTTATCAGGTGTAGTAGGTGGTGAGGCGGTAGGAAAAGCCGTTGATGGTTTTTTTGAAAAAGGAAAAAAAGTTGATCAATTCATGGACACTACTAATGACGCTGCAAAAGAGGGGTGCAAAATTTTAAAACATGGCGCAGAATCCGCGGATTCTATTAAACAATTTTCGAGAAAAAAATTCTCCATTCTTATCCCAAGTGCATTTTTATTTATGGGAGGGATTACAGGAAGATATTTCACTAGCTCCCCTGATTGCAACTTAAAATGCGATTTGGCAAAAGAAGATTATTTGGCATTTCTATCTGAAGTGTCGGCAATTACTGGACTTGCTTTCATGTTCGGAGTAGCAGCTAAATCAACTGTTGACAAGGTGTTCAGGAAATAAATATTTCCTGAATCAGGAGAACAACAAACTATTTCGCTAATAGACCCATTCGAGAGCGATTCTCTCGGACAGCATCGACAGCTGTGATTTTGTAGAGAGGCTGAGAAGAAATGAGCGTAAGATGTGCTTCAATTACATCCATCGGCTTTTCCAAAGAAATCTCCCATACATCTGATAGAAAAAAACCAATCTGAGAAACAATATCTCCTAGATTCACATAAGTAAGCAGAGGAACCCGAGAATCAGGACTCTTTTCCCACTTTTCATATACGTTTTTTGCAATTCCCGGAGAATTGAATGCAACAGATGGGATTTCTTGGTTTAACAGCGAAGATTCATAGGCAAGAGTATACAAAACAAATGCACCTCCGAGACTAAAACCAATCACGCGTGCAGGCTGATATTCTCTTTTTACTTTTGTAAGCCAACTATGAATCTCTTCTCTAGCACGCAAAAAAGTTAAGTGCCCTGGCCCCGTTGTATCTAAATCACTTAAAATAGATGCCCATCCCTTTTCAGAAATGAGATTCATATCTGTACCCCGAAAAAGCAATATTGGAGGATTGCTCTGATTTTTCCATGGAACAAGCCCAAAAGCCGGCATCCCCTTCCATAAATCGATGATTTGATCCACAAGATACACGCCGCCTTCTGGGAGTGTGATTTTCATCCCTTTCTTTAAAGACCGATAAGCCATCACCTTGGCTAGCATTTCATCCTGAGAGAAATTCCTCTGCTCGGGATTTTGAATTTCTTCAAGTTGGGATAAAGCTTGATTTGTAACAGTAAAATGGTTTTCACCGTCCGATACCACCCCAACAATGGGAGATGAGAACGAAAAATATCCATATTCATGTTCAAAATCCTGGATCCCATCATTCTGCACTTCATAGATCTTTTGAAGAAGAGGATCTGTATGATGATACGGTTTGATTTTAGGAGTGAGAGTCCATGTGAGAAGCTTATCCCATCCTCGGATGAGATTCACACGCATCTCTCCACAAAAAACGACTTGCTGATCAACATCTTCTGAAAAGAGCTTCGATCCTGAAAAAAGCAGAATAAATACTAATCTAAAATACTTTCGAAATCCCTGCTTTCTCATGAAAAAAATCAGCTTATTTTACTAGCGTGGTTGATTCGTTTGTTCAATGAGGAAAGAAATCAAACCCCTGAAATCTTTCCTATTGACATAGGCTTGAATCACTTCAGGATCAACCTGTAGGGATTCTGCAAGTCCTGGAACATAGGCATTCACATTTCTTGCCTTGACCTCTTCCAACAAACGCTCGGAAAATCCATCCATGAAACCATCCCACTTGAATCCACTCCGTTTGATACGTCCCATACAACGAGAAAGACGCTGATCGGTAAAAACAGTTCCGATAAAACGGATAGGATGAACGTGATTGATCTCTTGACCTAAACGCTCTAAATGCTTCCTTTCAAAGAGGAGTTGAAAAATGTTGTTTTCAGCCATCGTAACCAAAATTGTGGCGATTTTTTGTTTTTCTTCGATTGTGATAGGTAAAGCATCATAAGGATTCTGTACTTCAGTTTCTTCAGCAGGCTCTGCAAAGGTTACCGTTGGTTTTTGGACGAGAAGAGAGAGATCTTCTACTTGAGGGTCAATTTCCTTGGGAAGTTGTTCATCATCTTGATTTTGCAATACTCTTGCTGTCTGTTTTTCAACCATTCCCTGAAGCGAACTTTGACTTTCAATTTCCATTTCTGGTGTAAGATCAGCTATCTCACTTTCTTCCATCTCAGTGAGATATTCTGCACTTTCGATTTCCTCATTCACGAAGAGATCAGAAGAGAAATATTCACCTGTTTCCTCAACTGCTAAAGGAAAAACTTCTTCTAACTGACCATCATTTTCTGCAAACAGAGTGGTCGCAAGCGCCAATGCAATCAAAATCTTCATCTTGTCCGCTCCTTTGGTTGGATACAATAACGATACGGGTTTTGGATTTTGTGGACAAATTTTTTCCATTAGCTTAGGAAGAAAGAATGTACAAATATCTTTTAGGCATCTCATTCTTCCTCATGACATGTGCTTTTGCTGAAAATGATCATTGTCCTGAGTATTGTACTTTACCCTCTGCAAAAGAAGAACATGCATTGATCTGTCAGCTCTGCTTAGATTGCAAACGACTCTATCATTCTCTTGATTGTGAAGGAAAAAACAGGGCAATCGAGCTGGCAAAGACATGCGAAAATAAAAGTCTTGCCATAAAGCAGGCTGCTATCGAAATGGCTTGCCGCCAAAGGGATGAATATCCCAACCAAAAAGATTACAAGAAACAGATTCAAGAGCGTTCCGGACAAAATCTCTATAACGAAAGATTTGGGTATTGATATTATTTCAAGCTAAATGATACATATTAGTTATAGGTTTATTTGCTATGCGTGCGTTTTTGTTTGGAGAAGCGGAAAAAGGGGAATATTGTACCCCATTTCGGCTTCAATCACTTATTGATCTCTCTGAGAAATTTGGCAATCCTCCAGAAAATAGTACGGGGATTGATTATGCTGTGCAAGCCCTTCTCTATGAGCGAGAATTGGTTTTCTATCGGGTCCATGAAGAGGGGTTTTGCAAAGAGGACTACATTCGTGGTGTAAAGCTGCTTGACAATTATGGAAAAAAGATGGGTATTTCGGCCATCTGCATGCCAGGGGTTGGCGATCTCCAAATCATTGAAGCCATCGCTCCCATCTGTGTAAGCCTCAAGACCATTCTCGTACTATCAGAAAAGGATCTGTATGATTATTTAACGAATGCCAATCCTTGAACCTCCATCGCCTAAAGATCTTGTCTTTACCACACCTTTTCTCTTATCAAGGAGATACCAAAAAATTCCATTCCGTCTTTGATTTGGGTGGAGATGAATCGCACCACCCGAAAAAAAGGTGGGGAGCCAAAAGATTCGAAAAGCCAAAGAAACTGGACATCTTTCAGAGAAGTTACACTTCGTGACCTTTTCTCAACACATAAACTGCTAACGGATCTTTTTCCGCTGTAGAAATTCGTATAATCATGCCTATCTGAGCCATTTTTGAAAGTCTCATTCTAGCAGCTCGATCTGATAGCTTCCACAGTTTTGCAGCCCGCTTGGTTTGAATAGTTCCGCGTTTCGATAAATAATTGATAAGTTGTTGTTCATATTTTGAGTGCAGCGTTTTTGTTTCTTTTAAGGAATATAATGTTGCTCGAAAATGATTGTCTTGTTCTTGAAAAACAGGTGATTTTAACCCTATTTTTTTACAAATACCCTGAATTCTTTGAAGTCCTGATCCCCATTGTTCGATGTATTGTAATTCCCGGAAAACACGGCCTATTACATGATTTCTCAAGCGGGAATACCCCGAAAGAGCCTTTTCCATCGTTTGCCCAAATGGCAACCCCCCAGGATTGGTAATTTCAATTCGATTGGGAAAAAGAGCAATTTGAATATGCGTTCCTCTTAGAGGGTAATCAGCATGTACCAAAGCGTTCACCACTAGTTCTCTTACTGCCTCTGGAGGATATTGGGGCAAATCCAATCTTCTTATTTTGCCAATAAAGGCTTCTTTTCTGGTGTTTTTCTCTATAAAAGCAATGATTTCTTCTATAGTAGACGGGAGGGGGGAAACAATATCTAGCTGATCGATCATTTTTTCTTTCGAATCCCCTTGAAAATATCCACATCGAACAATTGAGTCGGGAAGGATATCTACACGTTCATTGCTGAAGAGGAGCAGGCCTCCGATAGATGGCATCATTTTCCCAAAATGATCAGAATAAATACCCAGCATTTGATACTGTTTTTTTGTCGGGGATTTGTTGATGTTTTTAAACATTTTCTTCATATATTCTTCATTAATCAAGCCTTTGATTGAAGGTAATTCGTCAAATGATTTATTCGACGCAAAAAGGCGCAATGCCTTTATTGTTTCGCGATCTGCTTTTCGATTTGTTGAACCAAATCGAACATATACACCATTTTCTTCCCCTTCTCGTTTAAAAAAACAGGGCCCAGCCAAATGCGGAACTTGAACCCCAAGCAGTTCTTTATTTCTGTATGAAGTTACTTCTATAGCTGGAATCATTAGGGGCGCTATGCTATCAGAGATAGCATTGGCAAGTTTTTCCTCCTCTAGCAGAGGATTTGAAACTCCAATAATTTCTTTGCTATGATTCTTTACTCCTACTAAAATGGTTCCACCAGCTGTATTTGCAAATGCGACAATAGATTTGAGAATGCCTTTGAGATTGTTTGTATTTTCTTTGAATTCGAGCGTTTTTCCCTCATGTTTACTGAGAAATTCTTCTAACATAACCTCTCTCGTAGATTTTTTTTCTTAACTAGGAAGTTAAGGAACTGTCTAAAAATAACTTGGACATCTTTGCGAGTTTGTGATATGCAGATCTTATGCCAATTACGGACGAAAATATTCAGCTTGTT
>QIGB01000025.1 GCA_003228815.1 Chlamydiota bacterium
CTAACATAGTTCCTCCAAAGAAATTGTGAATGAGGAACTTATAAATACAAAGAAATTATTTTATCAAGTTTTTTTCATAAAATCGCCCTGCTTAGGCGAAGAAGAGGTGATATAAATGTTGAAAGTAGTTAAAGGTTCGGTTTCATCGTTGTTTAATAAATTGGGAGCGACTGGGAGTCAAAAAATATCCGATTTAAATGCGGAAGACGACTGGGAAATTGTTTCAAATGTTCAGGACGTTTACATCGGTGGAATTCTCACGTTATTGAGAAAGTCGGGAAATAAAATGACAGTTGAAGAGGGACTCCAGTTTTCAGGGCTTAAAATGAAACTTCCAAATGAAATTCTCCGACAATATTCTGTCTTTCTCAAAAGTAAAAATTTAGAATTGATTACCTCTGCAAGTCAAATTCTTCCATTTTTTGAGCAATACGCATAAAAATTTCTAAGGAATTTCAATTTTTTTACTGTCAAATCCACTCTTTGTCGAGTGGATTTTTTATACTCAAACAAATTGAAGAACTTTAGAATTTGACAAAGAGGTTCCTTCGATTTTTCAAATAGGACAAGCTGCAGTGTTCATGGACTCGGGGCGAGGAATATGTGAAAAAGCGGTGGAAAAACCGATGCAGTCAAAAATCAATTCTTCAGTTTGTTTGAGTATAGTAAAGGCTGTTTCCATCGATGCAGTCATCAAGTGTATAGGGCCCGCAGCGTGTGCGGGTCAATTTTTTTAGGTAGGCGCCGCAGGTGAGGCTTTGGCCGAGGTCATGGGCAAGGGTCCGAATATAGGTTCCTTTCGTGCAGGTGATGTGAAGGTGCAAATGAGGGTAGTTGTAGGAGAGGAGGGTCGTTGTGAGGGTGATGGTGATGGGTTTTCGCTCGATTTCGATACCTTGTCGGGCAAGCTCGTAGAGTTTTTTGCCTGCGACTTTTTTGGCGGAAAACATGGGGGGAATTTGCTGGATGGTTCCTTGGTAGGCTGTGAGGGCTTTTTCGATGTCTGAGAGGATGGGAATGTGATCGCTCTTTGAGGTGATTTCTCCTTCGGGATCAAAGGTGGTGGTGGTGGCGCCGAGCTGGAGGATGGCTTCGTATTCTTTGTCTTGGTTGATGAAGGTGTCGGCTTTTTTGGTGAAGATGCGGCCGATGAGGAGAATCATCACTCCTTCGGCAAAGGGATCGAGCGTGCCTGCATGACCAATTTTTTGAATTTGTGTTTTTTTGCGAAGGGCTCTTATGAGGCTGAAGGAGGTCTTGTTAGGGGGCTTGTTGACGGGAAGGATCCCTTCATGAATTTCCATGGGGGCGGGTATCTTCTTCGTGATGGATTTTTTCGATGAGGGCATCGATTTTCATTTGCTCGTCGACGGTGGTGTCGAGTTTGAAGGTGAGTGTGGGAAAATAGCGCATGACGACTTTTTTTGCGGTATGGATGCCAATGAACCCTGCGGCTGACTCGAGGGCTTCGAGGGTTTCGCGTCTTTCTTTGTCTGTGCCGATGATGCTGACGTAGACTTTGGCGTGATGGAGGTCTTTAGAAATATCAACGCTTGCGACGGTGACAAGCGGTGCCATGCGAGGGTCTTTTACGTCGCTTCTGATGACTTCTGAGAGGACTTCTTTGAGAAGGGAATTGAGGCGGTTGACTCTCTTTTTTACTGTCATAGTTCTTGTTCAAGATAGGTGATTTCATAGGATTCGATGAGATCGCCTTCTTGGAAATCGTTAAAGCCTTGCAATAGGATTCCACATTCGATGCCTTTGCTCACTTCTTTCACGTCTTCTTTCCCTTTTTTAAGGGATGCAATCGGTCCTTTCCAAATCACTTCATTATCGCGTTTCAAGCGGGCTTTGTGGCTTCTTTTGAGGATGCCGTCTGTGATGATACAGCCGGCAATGCGCCCCAAATGGGAGGACTTGAAGACAGCTTTGATTTCAGCGGTCCCCATGTCGTTTTCTTTCTCAAGTTTATCAAGCAGGTTTCGCATCAATTCTTTTACGTCATCAACGGCATGATAGATGATGTCATGCAGCTTGACGGTCACTTTTTTTTCTTTGATGAGTCCTTCTGCATGGCTTTCTACTTTGGTATGGAAGCCGATGATCACAGCACCTGATGCTGCAGAGAGTGCGACATCAGATTCTGAAATTTGTCCCACTCCTTCTGAAACGATGTTGAGATCGGCTTTATCGGACTTAATTTTTTCGAGAGAATGTCTGAGAGCTTCTAAAGATCCTTGGACGTCTGCACGAAGGAGGACATGGAGGACTTTCTTCTCTTGAGCTGCTGCTCTTGATTCGAGGAGTCCTTCTAGGCCGCGTTTTTTCTTTTGCAGGAGTTTGTGTTTGTGCTCTTGTTTGCGGACTTCGGCAATTTCACGGGCTTCTCTTTCGCTTGCAACGGTGATGAAGTCACTGCCTGCTTCAGGAAAATCGGAAAGTCCGGTGATTTTGACGGGGGTTGAGGGGCCTGCCTGCTGGAGTTCTTTTCCATGTTCATCGTGCATGGTTTTGACTTTTGCATAGCTGAGGTCAAAGACGAGGGGGTCCCCAACGCGAAGTGTGCCATTTTGCACGAGGAGGGTTGCGACGGAGCCTAGTCCTTTGTGGATGGCGGATTCGATGACGGAACCTCGGGCACGGAAGGAGGGGTTGGCTTTGAGTTCGAGGATTTCGGATTGGAGGGCGAGCATCTCAAGGAGGCTGTTGATCCCTTCGCCTGTTGTGGCAGAGCAGTTGACGGTGATGGTGGTTCCTCCCCATGTTTCAGGAAGGAGTTCTACTTCGGAGAGTTCACGATAGATGTTTTCGGCATTGAAGCCGGGTTTGTCGCTTTTGTTGATGGCGACGAGGATGGGTACACCTGCATTTTTGGCTTTGTTGATTGCTTCGTGGGTTTGTTCGCGCATTCCTTCGTCGCCTGCAATGACGAGGACGATCAGGTCGGTGACTTCTGCGCCCCGTTCGCGCATAGCTGAGAAGGCTTCGTGGCCAGGGGTGTCGAGGATGGTGATATTTCCCACGTCAGATTGGCATTTGAATGCACCAATGTGTTGGGTTATGGCGCCCGCTTCTCCTGCAGCAATGTCGGTTTTGCGGATGGAGTCGATGAGGCTTGTTTTTCCATGGTCGACATGGCCCATGAAGGTGATGACTGGAGGTCGGGGTTTGAGCTTTTCTGGATCGGATGATTGGATCTCTTCTTTGATGGTTTTGTCAGTGATTTTGATGCGCTCTTCTTCTGTTGTGTCGATGGTGATCTCGCATTGAAATTCGTGCCCAAGGAGTTGTACGGTTGTTTCATCGTCGAGGAAATCATTGATGGTGACAGCAAGCCCCTGCGCAAATAGTTTGGCAATGAGTTGCGATGATTTGAGCTTCATTTCTGTGGAGAGATCTTTTACGGTGATGGGGAGGCGCACTTTGAGGCTCTTGGGACGTATGGTGAGATCTTCTTTGGGGCCGGAGTATTTTTTGTAGGCTCTTCGTTTTCGCCATCTTTCATCGTCTCTATCGCGAAGGCCCATCCGATCTCGTGTATCAAATCGCTGTTTTTGTGAGGGTTTTCTTGCTGAGCGCACTTCGCGCATGTCTTTGAAAAATTCGGGTTTTCTTGTGGGTTGTACTTTCTCTTCCTTTTTTGGTTTTTCTTCAGATTTTTCAGCGGTTTTTTTCTTTTCTGGTTTCGCGTCTTTACGTGTAATGGGAAGTTTTTTGATAGGAGCGGCTTTTTTGCGGATGATTTTGGGTTTGCGGAAATCATCGACAACAACTGGAGCTGCCTTTTCTTCAGGGGGGGGAGTCGCAGAAGGTGCCTTTTCTACTGCAGGTGCTACTGGTTCTTTTTTTTCTTCTAGAGGAGCTTTAGGGGTTGGCTCTTCAATAGGAGGAGGGGCTTTAGGGGCAACTTTTATTCTAGGAGCACTGGCTTTTTTTGCCGCTTCAACCTTTTTTTTCTTCTTGAGCTTGTCTAGTTGCAACGCTTCAGCGAGCTGTGTGTTTTTAATTTTGAATTTTATGTTTTTTGCCAACCGTTATAACCTCTTTTGTCGGACTTCCTCAAGAATTCTATCAATCATTTCATTGCTGATTTCTGGGATCTTTGCCAATTCTGATGGGCTGGCGCTGAGCACTTTTCTAGGAGTGTCATAGCCAGCTGAAATGAGCGAATCGGTAATGAGTGAGCTCATTCCTTCAATTTGGAGGGCCTCATCTAGGGAGGGATCGTCCATAAGTGCGAGTTGTGCCCGTTGGATGTTCATCGTGGTCTGGTATTCGCTCATTCTTTGGACATTGAGTTCAATGCCAATGAGTTGACCACATAGGCGGGCATTCATGCCTCGCTTCCCGAGGACAATAGGATAGGACTCATCATCAACGACGATTGAAATGGTCGATTCGTCTGCACTGAGGCTTATCTTTTTGATTTCCACGGGGGAAAGGGCATTTTCTAGAAATTGTACTTTGTCTTCTGCGTAGGGGAGGATGTCGATTTTTTCATTGTTGAGTTCTCGAATGACGTTTTTTACGCGGGTGCCACGGACACCTACACAGGCACCAACGGGATCGATTTTTAGATCGTTGGAAATCACTGCAAGTTTTGTGCGATAGCCTGCGTCACGGACAATTTTCTCGATGTGAATGGATTCATCTTCGAGTTCGGGGACTTCTTGTAAGAAGAGTTGTTTGACAAACTCGGGGTGGCTGCGCGAAAGAACGACTTCTGCGCCGCCGCTTTCTGTGTCACGGACTTCATACAAAAGAGCTTGGACTCGTTCGCCAACATTGTAGCGCTCTGTCTTTGGGTAGAAGCGGTCGGGTAATATGGCTTCTACTTTGCCGAGATCCACAATGAGTGTGGCTCCACGTACGATCCGCTTTACGGTACCAGAGATGATTTCATTGATCCGATGGCGATATTCTTCATAGATCACATCTCTTTCTGCACTACGGAGTTTTTGGGCAATGACTTGACGTGCTGTTTGTGCTGCAATGCGTCCAAAATCTGATGGAGTGGCTTCAATATCGACCCAATCGCCAATTTCAGCATTGGGATCCAATTCTTGCGCCGTTTCCAGAGAGATTTCTTCATCGGGAATGGTGACTTCTTCAACGACTTCTTTTTGCGCAATAACTTCGATATTCCCTGTTTTGGAGTCGATTTTTACCGATACATTGATCAAGCCTTTGATGCTTTTTCGAGCAGCCACATGAAGGGCTTCTTCGATCGCTCCGATAATGATATCGCGCTTGATCCCTTTTTCTCTTTCAAGGTATTCGAAAATGGCAACGAGATCTTTATTCATCGTTTTTCTCTTCCCCTGCCTCTTCTTTCTCTTCAGAAGATTCTTTTTCTACTTTCTTCTTCTTGGTTGTCGTTTTGGCTTTACCAATCACAATGTCATCTCGGTTGACTGCGGTTGTGTCTATGAGGTGTTCCTTGATCGATAAGGCGATCTTTTTGTGCTCAGGATCGAGCTTGATCACTTTTGCTTCGATAGGGGTGCCAGCTGTAATGATGTCTTCCACCTTCCCAAAGGGTTGATCAGAAAGTTCTGTCACATGCACGAGGGCTTCCAGGCCGTTTTCCAGCTCGACGAAAGCGCCAAACGCGGTGGTTTTTATCACGGTTCCTTTGACAACTGAACCAACAGGTGTGGTTTTTTCAATGGTTTCCCAAGGGTTTTCGCTGAGTTGTTTCACGCCGAGGGTGATTTTCTTGCTTTCTTTGTCGACAGAGAGAATGACTGCTTCTACCAGTTCTTCCTTTTTGAGTACTTCAGATGGATGAGAGACTTTCTTGATCCAGCTGAGATCAGAGATGTGAATGAGGCCTTCAACGCCTGGCTCTAGTGCAACAAAAGCACCATAGTTGGTTAGGTTGCGAACTTCGCCCTTGATGCTGCTTCCAACGGGATACTTGTCTTCGACGTCTTCCCAAGGATTTTTCTCGAGCTGTTTGATGCCAAGGGAAATTTTTCCCTCGTCTTTCTGCACGGAGAGGACAATGGCCTCCACCTCGTCACCTTTTTTGACGATCTCTGAGGGGTCTGTGATGTTTTTGACCCAGGACATTTCGGAAATATGGATGAGTCCTTCTATGCCGGGCTCAATCTCAATAAATGCTCCGTAAGGTACAAGGTTGACGATTTTTCCTTTTATATGTGTTCCAGGAGGATAGCTGGCTTCAATGTCTTCCCAAGGGTTCTTGTCTTTTTGTTTCATTCCAAGAGCAACTCGACCTTTTTCTTTGTCGACGTTGAGAATGATGACTTCGAGTTCTTGCCCAACTTTGACCATTTCAGAAGGGTGTTTGATCCGCTTCCAGGTCATGTCGGTGATGTGCAAGAGGCCATCGATGCCGTCGAGATCGAGGAATACACCAAAGTCGGTGATGTTTTTGACAATGCCAACGCGCACATCTCCTTCATCGATGTTCTCAAGAAGTTCCAATTTGCGGGAGATTCTCTCTTCTTCGAGAAGTTCTCGACGAGAAACGACGATATTTTTTCTTTCGGTGTTGATTTTGAGGATTTTGAAGTCGAACGTTTCGCCGATGTAGTCGTCGAGGTTTTTGATTCTTTTATTGTCGATTTGGGAGCCAGGGAGGAAGGCTTCCATTCCGATATCGACCATGAGGCCGCCCTTGACTTTGCGCAGGACTTTCCCCTCAACAATAGAGCCCTCTTCGCAATTGTTCACAATGTATTCCCATTGCCGTTGGCGACGGGCTTTTTCTCTTGAAAGGACGATCTGACCATCTTCTCCTTCTGCCTGATCGAGGAAAACTTCGATTTCAGCGTCGAGAGCAAGGGATGCGGGATCTTCGAATTCTGAGACAGGGACGAGTCCTTCTGACTTTAGGCCGACGTCAACGACGACAAAATCTTTGGTGATTTCAACAATACGCCCTTTGAGGATCTGTCCGATGCTCATAGCGGATACAGAACCTTCCTCGGAGGTTGCTTCTCGTGCGTTCAATAGTTTTTTGAACTCTTGAGCTTCTTTTTCATCAAATTCAACGTCGTCAATGACTTTACTTTGATTCCAATCGTTTGTGGTGTCTTCCATAGGTTAAAGTTTCTCCAAGTCTAAAAAAAAATTCATTGACACCGGCCAATGAATCTTCATCTGCCATATTTTATGTGAATGAGAGTATCAGGGTATATAAAAAAACTCAAGTTGTCATTGGGTTTTATTGCGTCTGGCTGCGCTTCATTGTGTTTTACTGCGTTGGGCTTCGCTCAGGGGTGTTGGGTTACTCTCTTTTTTAAATCTTATTTTGGGCCCCCAGAAGTTCTCTGCGTAGCGATCTTCCGGTCGCTACGTCCGGCACTTCGTTGCTTGAGCTGACTATCGCTTTGCCAAATCGGATCCTTCGCGAATTGGTCCGTGCGTAGCACTGATCCCAATTCGCACGGACCGACTTTACTGTGCGCTAGCAGCCATCGGCTGCAAGGGCGTGAAAGATACTTTCACGTCTCCTTGCAGGGCCTATTATTTAGTGTGAATAAAATCTTGAAAGAATTTAGCCGCGCAGAACTGACGCTGGAAGTGCGAAAAATTCACGGCCAGTCAAATAATCATTTTGAGGAAGTTTATTAATCAGTTGACACACTCTATGAATTACTGCTTGCCCCGTACTTGGATTGATTTTTTCCTCGATTTTTGGGATTGAAGCCAAAAAGACAGCTAATTTTGGATACGAACAACAGTTTTCTGCAAATTGCAAATCTGATAATTGTTTTTGCCAATTTGTATAATCGGCATCAGTTTTCGAGAAGGGAGTTGATAGAGTAGCATCTTCAAGACAGTCCCGAACAGTTTTTGTGTAGGGATACCCTGCCACTGCAAGGAATGCTAAAGCGATGTAAGCGAAAGGAGAGATGATGAGCAGGGAAATTCGGGAGATCACTTCTAGGATTTTTCCGTCCTGAGGTAAGGGGGAAAGGGTGTTTTGGATAGCGGAATGGAAATTTTTCAAGGGTTCCACAGAGGGATGAAAACTGATTGTAGACATGTTTTTCTCCTTATAGGGCTATTATTATATAGGAAAAATCATAAAAAATCAAATCAATTTTTTCCCATGCAGATAAATGGCGAAAAAGCGACAATTTGTTTGATTGGGAGTTGTTGAATAAAAATTTTACTTTAGATTATGTCTTGTCTTATCTTGAAATTTGGTGGCGCGGCAATGGGAAGCATTGAGCGCTTTTCTAAACTGGCCACATTTATTGAATCTCGCTTGAAAGAAGATGTGAAAATTGTCGTTGTCGTTAGCGCTATGGGAACCACTACTGATGAATTGCTCGATCTGGCAAAGACGGTTCATCCGAATCCCCCTAAGCGAGAGCAGGATATGCTGATCTCCGTGGGGGAACGAGTGAGTATGGCCCTTCTTGCCATGGCCCTTGAGTTGAGGGGGATCGATGCGATTAGTTTTACGGGGAGTCAATCTGGGATCATCACCACCAGTGATCACTCTGAGGCTCAGATTCTCAAAGTCCGTCCAGAAAGGATTGAGAAGGCCTTGGCAGAAAAAAAGGTTGTCATCGTCGCTGGTTTTCAAGGGGTGAGCCTTGAAAAAGAAATTACGACTTTGGGAAGGGGGGGGGCCGATACTTCTGCCGTGGCTCTTGCTGTTGCCCTTGGCTGTAAGAAGGTGGAGTTTTATAAGGATGTTCCTGGTATTGGGGAGAAGAATCCTAAGGTTCACCCAGATGTCGAAATTTTCTCGAAGCTAACCTATGAAGAGGCTCTGGGTATCGTAGGGGAGGGGGCTGAAGTGCTACATCACAGGTGTTTGGAACTTGCTAAGAAACATGGCATTCTTCTAGAAATTCGGCCTTTCTATGCGCCTGAAAAGGTGGGAACGATCATTTCTTATGAGGTTGCTCATGTATGATAATTTAGCTGAAGAAATTCTTTCTTGCGTATTGCTCAATAAATGTGAGCCCCCAAAACTGACTTGGTCGCAATCTCCTGAGGACCCTCTGAGGCTGAGGGTTTCACTTGTTTGTCTCTATCGAAAAGGGGCCGCAAAATTCTTCTATGATATGGTGGCTCGGTGGCTGATTCCGGGAAAGCAGCTCGAGGTGTCTTTGCATTTTGCAACCTATTACAAGGGCTATACTGTGAGTGAAATTGTGCTATTGCTCGAAAATGCGAAAGATATTGCCTGGGCAAAACACAATGCCCCTTTCCTTGAGAAGGAGATTCTCATGGGGGTTCATTCGATTTATCATGCGAAAAAAATTCTCGAACTTCGGGGACTCTCTCTCGATGAAAAAACGGTCCTCGTGCAGGAAAAAATTGCAGCGATGGTCCGTCGTTTCCCAAGAGCTTTCGACTACGATATTTTTGGTGAAATGCAACATCTTTTTCTCACATCAAAAGAGGATTTTAAAGCGATCAGAGGGCCGTCAGAAATTGGGCGTATTGTATTTACGCTTTATCTTTTTCGCATCAATTTGGAAAAGAAAATGGCCAAAAATCCATCAAAGAGACACGTTTGCTTAAGGTTAAAGAAGACTCTTTTGCATACTCCCTTTGGTTTGAAAGAGGTCCTTTCAATTTTTGTGGGGCTCAATTTTTTGAAAGAACATGAGTTGTTTGAAGAGAGGCATTTTCTTTCTGCGGTGTCTCAATTTATCCCAGGAATTCAGAGTATCCCGGGTTCTTTCTTTGCTCTCGAAGATGAAAAGCACCAACGCTTTTATTTGGATGTGGAAAAGCCAACGCAACGTCCATTTTCGTCGTGTGAGATCAAAGAGCTTGAAAAAGGGCTAAAGGTAAAAATTCGTGCCCGTGTAGAGCAGCTTGTCCCTCCCGTTTTCATGCCGCGAAATGAAGAGGAGGTCATGAGGGGAATTCTTACTCTCTCTCATCAACTGAAGTATTTGCGCGATCTTCCACAAATGATGATTTCTTTTGATGAGCAAACAGATACAGAACTTTGTTTTACCGTGATTCTTGTCCGTATCCTTCATCCGGACAGTCTCCCCATAAAAGAGCTTCTGGGAAGTGGGAAGCTTAGTGATAGTATTTCAATTGATCGGATAAAAGTTGTGGGGATGCTCAGGAGAAAACATCCTAAAGAGGCGACGGTGATGCGGATCCGTCTTCCCAGCGCGACTTTTCTTAGGGAAAATTTTTCTGTTGATCTCTTGCAAGCCCGTTTAGAGCTTGTGAAAGAAATGAAAAGTGCCTTTGGAGAAGTGCGTGATTACAATGGGGGAATGATTGCCAAGCAAAGTGAAAATTTCAAAGCTCTGAAAAAAGAACTGAGAAAAGATGCAGAAAAGCATGCTTTACTCTTGCAAAATTTTTTCCATGCAATTTTTCCCGTTGCTCTTAGCACGACGCTTGATCCGAAGCTTTTGAAAATCCTCTTTCAAATGCTTGTCGATATGATGCAGTCATCGAAGGAAACGGTCTTATTAAAATCAAAACAGGCGAGTGATTACCTCTTTGTGATGACGAAATTTGGTGAGCTTTCCATTAAGCAAAAAGTGTGGAGTCGGATTGAGTCTTTGCAAATTCCTTCAAATGAGCTTCTCACGATTCAGATGCAGGTTTTTGATTCTTTTTATTTGGGTTTTCTCTATCTCAATCCCGCAAGAGATAAACAAAAAACTTTTTTAGAAACGATTCCAGAGAGTCTGGCAGTTCCCTTTTCTTAAGAAACTCGGTCCTTCGGGACAGGGTTTGCAGTTTATCCCTCTGTATTCGTTGTTTTTCTCACTAATACTTCCCGATCCTTCAATTGAAACTGTTGATTTGATGCATTAGTAAGAGCCTTAGTTTGGTTAACTCTTTTGCATCCTACAAATGAAATTTCTTCTAATTGATCGGGGGCGTTATTTATTAAGTAGATAATGGCTTCAGTTGTTATATTATCATTGTGAGCAAGAGAAAGCTTGCGAACGGTTAAATTTTCCTTTAAAGCATCTGCTAAGAACCAAATTCCTGCATTTGTGATAAGACTATTCCATTCCAAACGTAACACTTCAATTGTAGTATTGGATTTTAATTGTTCAGCAATCGATCGCATGCCATCATTACTTAGATGGCAACGATATAAAGAAAAGGTTTTTACTCTGGGATTCCAATTCAAACAATTTCCCAAAAAGATACCCCCATCATCAAATGCGATCCCCCAGTCGGGAAATGGATTCCACCAGAAGTCGCCTTGTCGCTCCAAGGAAAATGTACCTTCGCAAGTAAGAAGTTTAACAAGGGCGTGTTTATACTGCTGTCTCTTTGTTTTATATTCAGGTATTTGCTTCAGTTTTTTTATGTTATCAGCTATCTCGCGGCATCTGTTGCTTTCTGTCATTTGCCCTGAGGCAGAATAGATCATTCCAAGATAAGAATAATATTTAGGATCATTAGGCTTCAAGCATATTGCCTTTTTAAGATCTTGAATTGCTTTGGGAAACTCTTCTAAATCGTAATAACAAAGACCTCTTCTATTATATGCTTCTGGACTTATTAGAGAAGATCGAATCTGTCTTTCGTAATACCCTAGTGCCATTTCATAATGTTGTTTTCTTTGCTTTTCATCTTTTTCTTGTTTAGCGAGTGATTCATACAAAAACCCCAAATCGAAATAAGCATATTCATATCCAGAGGCTAATCCAACTCGAAAAAAATCTTCAGCTCTTCTGGGATCTGAATATATGCATATTATCCCGTAATTGGACATATCTTTCGGGATATAAATTCCTTTATTCACAAGTTGCAGTAATTCGTTTGGTTCTTCAGTCGGTATTAGGGCTTGTTGATTATTCGGATTTATTTTTTGAGAGGATCTTTTTTTTTTGAGGAATCGGGTTCCTTTTCAGATTTGGAAGTTTCAGTTACATACTTATTCCCTAAAACGGTATCACCTTTACGGTTTTCTTCTTTAATTTTGGGTTTGTTTTCCGTTTTGTTAGTAGATCCGTCAAGAAAAAATTTTGCGCCAAAAAAGGTCCCTACAGATCCCCCAACGGCTGCTAGTACTGATAATTTTCCCTTGTTGTCTCTGATCGCTGCTGTTATATAATCAAACAATTTTGACCTATTTGAACCCTCAGCCGAGGATGGATTGGAGGAAAAAGTTCTAGAGAATTGTCTTGTGCTTGTCAATTGTCCCTGATACGCATGCCTACGACCCAGTGTTGAAATAGTTCTTATGAGTGGACTGCCGGATAGGACTGGTACAGGATATGCTGAAAAAGGGCGAAGGCCTAAGCCATTTGCAGCAAGTGCAGAAAGTGGTCTTAATGAAAGAACACTAAATCTCGATTGCACTCCTCTTGATACTGCGAGAGGCAATTGATGTGTCAAGGAATGAATACTTGATAATGCCATAATCTTAACTCCTTTGTTTTTCGATTAATTGATATATTCTCTCTAATTTTCTGCGATTTTCTAAAATTGCTCTTTTTGCAACTTTTTCCAGGTCTTCAATGGCAGTATCGTCACTTCTGTCTAGTTCAATATTTTCGGGCAAGTCGACTTGGATACGAATGTATTGTTTTTTGCCAAGTAAGGTCCTCATACATTCGTCTGTTTGAGAAGAAATGCCGCAGCTTGTTGCTTCGAAAATATTTGCTGCCCAACGAAGAGCACCAAAATGCGTAGTAGGGGCTAAGGGTTTTGTAAATTGGCCAGTTCCAAGAGAAACACATACTATTTTTTCTATTGGTATGCCTGATTTTAGGGCTTGGGATATCGCTGTCAGGGCTGGGTTGTTCATGCATACGCCACCATCAATATATTCATTCCCCTCAATGTTGAACGCTGGAAAATAAGTCGGTGCTGCAGATGATGCACGAGCAGCTTCCCAAGCCATTACATTAGAACATCCACCTGTTTTTGCAAGAGCTTTGCTCCACAGGCTATGTCTCATCTTAGAGGTGTTAAAGGTCGCAACAAAAACTTCTTGAGGAAGGAGTTCAGAGAGTCTAGTACTTCCAAATCGCTGTTTCAAAACAGCTTCAATTCCCATTGCACTGAACTTTGGCTGGACCCATTGACGAATCGTCTCGTAATCTGAATGAAATTGATATGTTTTTGGATCTTTCATACTCTTTTTCGGGACTAAAACTTTAAGGGCGTTTGTATCGACTTCGAAATATTCGCCTTTCGCTTTCACTTCAATCACCTTTCCCCCCAAGAGGCCTCCGGAAAAAGTTGTCCCATCAAATTCAATGCTTGCTATTGGAACATTGGGTCGCTGACTGTTTGATAATGCAATCGGATGCTGAGCGGGTTTAGATCTTGGCAATATTGATCCTTCGGACTCAGTTTTTTGAAAGATTTGATCTCGGGACTTCTTTTCTAGATAAAATGCAAGAACTTGGGAAGCTGTATATCTAGGCGTTGATTTTTCTTCGCCTGGTAAGGACAGTCCTAATCCTAATATTCCCCCAGTAGAAGTTCCAGCAATCATATCGAAACTTCTTGCAATGGGTCTTTTTGTTTTTCTTTCAATCTCCTCTAATATCTTGCCAGGAATAATCCCACGAATCCCTCCGCCATCTATAGACAAAATGAGACACCGATTTTGTAAGCTTTGTGAAGAAAATGATCTCATTTGAAATGCCCTTACAAAGGGAGGTACTTGAGCAAAAGGATCTCTTAATAAAGGCGTTCTTTGAGCAAATTGTGGCAAGGTTTTCACAAAATCGTGTCTGATCAAAGATCCCAAGGCAGTTGTTAGAGTCATAAAATTATTTCCTTGATACCAAAAATTAATACATCACAAAAATCTATTTGAAAAGAGGGCTATTGTCAAGGAATATTGTCAAATTTATTAGTGCAAAATAGAAGTGACCCATCTCCGAAAATTCGTTCCATCGGGTATGCTTGACTTTTGTTAAAAATCCGCCATACTTAAGGGACGTGAAAAAGAAACCAATCTTAATTGAACCCTCCTTATTATCTGGAGATTTTGGAAAGCTCGCCGATGAAGCCAAGCGGGTCGAGGACGCCGGCGCTGATGGCTTGCATATCGATGTGATGGATGGGCATTTTGTGCCGAATTTGACACTGGGGCCAAAAGCAGTTTCTGCTGTCAATCTGGTCACGGATCTCTTTTTGGATGTCCATGTCATGATCTACAATCCCTTCGACTATGTGGAGCGTTTTGTTGAGGCAGGTGCCGATCGGATCACATTCCATTTTGAAGCGACTGAAGATGTGGAAGAGACTCTCGATTATATTCGCAAATGCAACGTTGAGGCAGGGCTTGCTTTTTGCCCGGAGACTTCTCATGAGATGATTCCCAAATTCCTCGACAAGTGTGATTTGATTTTGCTCATGACGGTGCACCCTGGATTTGGAGGACAATCTTTCATGCCGAAAGTGCTCGAAAAAATTGCCTTCACACAAGATGCTGCGAATCACAGATCGACCGATGTGCATATTCAAGTCGACGGGGGAATCGACGATAAGACGGCGAAGGAGTGTGTGAAAGCGGGAGCCAATGTCCTTGTTTCCGGGACGTATCTGTTTGGAGCCCCAGAAATGCGTCCCCGCATTGAAATTCTTCGAGGGCTTGGCTCATGAAGCGGGTTGTGGTCATTGGAGGGGGGACTGGCAACTTTGCTGTTTTGCGTGGGCTAAAAAAATATCCTTTTGAGTTGAGTGCCATTGTCTCTATGGCTGATGATGGAGGCAGTACCGGTATTTTGCGCGATGAGTTGGGTGTTTTACCTCCCGGAGATGTTCGGCAATGTCTTGTCGCTCTTTCTAATTCGACGGGGCTCATGCGCAGTCTTGTGAATTATCGCTTTGAAAATGGGGGCCTTGGCGGACATAGTTTTGGCAACCTTCTCCTCTCAGCACTAGAAAAAGTGACGGGGAGTTTTGAAAAGGCTGTCGAAGAGATGGGGCGGATTCTTGTCATCAAAGGAAAAGTCATTCCTGTGACGACCAACCAAGTTCGACTCAAGATGATCCTCAACAACCGGAAGGTCTTGGAGGGCGAAAAGGAAATCTATCTTTCTCAAGAAATCGATCAGGGTTATCGAAATATTTACCTCGAACCCTATCCAGATGCCAATCCTCGTGCGATTGAGGAAATCAAAAATGCCGACTATGTGATTCTTGGACCAGGTGGGCTTCATACTTCACTCATTCCAAATCTTTTGGTCGAGGGTGTGAGTGATGCTCTCGTGGGGGCAAAGGGGAAAAAGATTTTTTCCGTCAATTTGATGAATCGAAAAGGACAGACGACCGGCTTTAAGGTCAGTGATTACTTAAGAGAAATTACTCGGTTTGTCGGAAAAGATATTTTCGATGCGATTTTAGTGAATAATCAAAGTCCTCCTGAAGAGCTGTTGGATGTCTATGCAGAAGAAGGGACTCTTGTAGAAAATGATCTTGATGACTCCCGAGTTGTAGAGGCTCCTTTGCTAGGTGATCTGGAGGTGGGACCAAAAAAAGACCTCATCAAGCGGAACTTGATCCGTCATGACGCCGATAAACTTGCTATGGAGCTGGTGAAAATTGTTGATAATCTTTGATCTCGATGACACTCTAATCGAAACATCAAAATGTCTGACCCCGTATTACTTAAAACTTGCTTTTGATTCTATGCGAAAAGCCGGTCTTGAAATAGAAGAGGATGTCTTCGATGAGCTTGTATCCATGAATCAAAATGCCCTTACTTCTCGTTTTGCTCTTAAAAAATTTTGGAGCAAATATTCCGATCAAATAAAAATTTATGATGCAGGTTTAGCCGTTATGAAAACGCCTCTTCCTGAGGATTTGCCCCTTGAAATTGTTCCTGGAGCAATAGAGGTCCTTGAGGAGTTGCAAGAGGCGCATACTTTGGCACTTGTGACACTGGGGAACCCCCATTTGCAAGGGGAAAAAATGAAAAAAGCTGGTATTCAACCAGCGCTATTTAGTAAACTAGTTATTGGCAAAGGACCGAGTAAAAAGTTGGATTACCAGACAATACTCACTGAGCTAAAATTTGATGCTCAAGAAGTTATCGTCTGCGGAGACAGAGTGCCAATTGATTTAACACCAGCAAAAGAGCTCGGCCTTTTTACAGTCCATTTTCGTCATGGACGAGGACTTTGCCACAATGAACCAAAGGCTGATGTGGATCTTTCGATTGATGCACTAAAACAGCTGCACGAGGTATTTGCACAGCATGAAATCTAAAGCTCCCCTAACTAGCAACCAAATGACACCTGGGATCATGATCTCCCTTGATAAAAAGGTCTACCGCGTTGAATCAGCTGTCAAGGTGACGGTGGCAAAAGGGACTCCTTTCATCAAGACGAAGCTCAAAGATATGATGACCGATGAGCTCATCGAAAAGAATTTTAAAGAGGGTCAGGAGATCCAAGAAGTCTCTCTGGATGAACGTCAATTAGAATTCTTATATCTCGAAGGCAAAGATTATCTTTTCCTCGATATTGGTAAGTTGGAAAATATTTTGGTTTCTAAAAATATTATTGGGGACAAAGTCAACTTCATCAAAGAGGGGATTATCGTCAAAGCGATGTTCTATGGAGATACGATTTTTTCGTTAGAGCTTCCTCAATTCCTCGAATTAATGATTGTTAAGACAGAAACAGATGAAGGTGTTGCGCAAATCGCCAATACGACGAAGGCCGCTTTTTTAGAGACTGGCGCAAAAATTGATGTGCCACTTTTCATTGAAACGGGAGATATCGTCAAAGTAGATACTGCTTCCAGTGAATTCATTCAAAGGGTATAGAGATCATGGATCTAAAACAAATCAAAGAATTGATGGCCGCAATGGAAAAAGCGGGGCTGAAAAAAATGCGCCTCAAAGAGGAAAAGGGTTTCGAGATCGAATTGGAACGGCATTTCGAACATCCACATCCTCCTCCAAGGCATGAGCCACATCCTCACTTTGTTCCCTCTCCCACGCCCCCTCCTCCTCGTCATATTCCAGAAGAAGAAAAAATAGAAGCACCCAAAGAAGGCGATTATGTTTCCTCTCCTATGGTAGGAACATATTATGGTTCTCCTTCTCCTGATGATCCCCACTATGTCAAAGTAGGGGATGAAGTTGAAGAGGATACCGTTGTCTGTATCATTGAAGCGATGAAAGTGATGAATGAAGTCAAAGCAGGAAAAAAAGGAAAAATTGCTGAAGTTCTTCTCAGCAACGCAGATCCTGTAGAATTTGGAACACACCTTTTTCGGATAGAATAGTTCATGAAAAAAATTCTCATTGCAAATCGTGGAGAAATTGCTGTTCGCATCATTCGAGCCTGTCATGATATGGGGATCGAGACGGTTGCCATTTATTCAAAAGCAGATACAGAAGCTTTGCATGTTCTCAATGCCGATGAGGCGATTTGCATTGGTGAAGCGCCTTCAGCTAAATCCTATTTGAAAATTCCCAATATTCTCTCCGCATGTGAGATTAGTGGCGCCGATGCCATCCATCCGGGCTTTGGATTTTTAAGTGAGAATGCCAATTTTGCTTCCATTTGCGATAGCTGTGGGATTAATTTCATTGGGCCTTCGCATGAGGCGATTGCCTTGCTTGGCAATAAGTCAGAAGCAAAAGCGATCGCGAAAAGTATGAAATGTCCCGTGATCCCCGGTTCTGATGGGATTGTCGAAAATGCGAAGGAAGGGCTTGTCATTGCCAAGAAGCTTGGTTATCCCGTCTTCATCAAAGCTTCTGCTGGTGGGGGTGGAAAGGGGATTCGGATTGCTTACGATCCAGATGAATTTGTCCGCCAATTTTCTGCTGCCCGCGCAGAGGCAGAAGTGAGTTTTGGCAACCCCGACATCTACCTCGAGAAAATGATCGTCGATCCTCGCCATATTGAAATTCAGGTGATGGGGGATAAGCATGGAAATTATGTCTTTCTCGGAGAAAGAGATTGCTCGATCCAGCGCCGTCGGCAAAAACTGATTGAAGAAACCCCTAGCCCCATCCTGAGTCCCTCAATTCGAAAAAAGATTGGAGAAGCAGCGGTCAGCATTGTCAAAGCCGCAAATTACTATTCAGCGGGAACCGTGGAATTCTTACTCGATGCGAAGAAAAACTTCTATTTTATGGAAGTGAATACCCGGATCCAAGTAGAGCATACGATCACAGAAGAGCTGACAGGAATCGATCTTGTTCGCGAACAGATTCGGATTGCTCAAGGAGAAAAGCTCTCGATTAAGCAACGCGATGTTGCTTGCAAGGGGCATGTAATCCAGTGCCGAATCAACGCGGAAGATCCTTCGAATAATTTTGCTCCATCTCCGGGCGCGCTCGAATATTTTGTTCCACCTGGAGGTCCTCATGTGCGCATGGATACAGCCTGCTATGCTGGCTATAAAATTCCCCACAACTACGATTCGATGATTGCGAAGTTGATTGTTAGAGGGAAAGATCGAAAAGAGGCCATTCGCATTGCCGAAAGGGCGCTTCGCGAATTCCATGTTGGGGGTGTGAAAACGACCATTCCCTTCCATCTGTTTATGTTCGAGGATGAAAATTTCCTAAAAAACGACTATACGATCAATTACATTGATCAGCTTGTTCTCGATGGCTGTACTTTCATTCCAGAAAGTTGAAACAAAAAAAATAACATTCAAGTATTCTTCTCACATGTTCTCAACCTGAATCGGAATCCGCAAACAGACTCTAAAAGTGAAAAATGGAGGATAAAGAATGTACAAACTACTACTCATGCTGTTATTGTTTCAATTTGGCCAAATATGTGGCTTCTCAGATATGAAAAAAGATATCCTAATCTCAGAACAAGAAATCGCAAAAGAAGTGGAAGCTGTTGCTGCCGATCTCAATCAGCATTATCAAAACAGAGAAGTTGTCATCATTGGCATTTTAAAAGGTTCTATCTGTTTTCTTTCTGATCTCATCCGTCATTTGGAATTTCCCTTTCAAATAGAGTTTGTCACTGCGTCTAGTTATGGACTTAGAGGAACAAAGCCAGGCGAACTCAAACTATCAGGTTTTGATGCCCTTGATCTGAAGGGAAAAGAAGTTCTTCTTGTCGATGACATTTATGACACAGGAAGAACCCTTTCTTCTGTATTTCATGCGCTCGAAAAAAAAGATCCAAAATGTCTCTCATCCATTGTTTTACTTCGGAAGGAAGTCGATCAACTAGGAGATATCATTCCTGATTGGGTTTGCTTTGACATAGAAGACCACTTTGTCCTAGGCTATGGTCTAGATTATAAAGAACTTTTTCGCGGACTCAAAGCCATTTACACAGTCGAAGAATGAAAGGAATCATATTAGCCGGGGGTAAAGGTTCACGCCTTTACCCCGTTACCAAAGTCACTTGTAAACAACTCTTGCCGATCTACGACAAGCCGATGATCTATTATCCCTTGTCGATCCTGATGATGGCCCAGATCAAAGAGATCCTCTTGATCACGACACACGCTGATCAGGAGCGTTTTCAAATGCTCTTAGGAGATGGGAGTCAATGGGGAATTTCCATACAATACGATGTGCAAAGAGAACCAGTCGGTATTGCGGATAGTTTTTGCATTGCCGAAAAGTTCATCGGATCAGAGCCAGTTGCCCTCATCCTCGGAGATAACATCTTTTATGGTCACAATTTCTCAATGGTTCTGCAAAGAGCCAAACAGCTTCATCAAGGAGCGATGATTTTTGGCTACGAGGTACAAGATCCAAATCGGTATGGCGTTTTGGCCTTTGATGAAGATCAAAACATCATCGACATCATCGAAAAACCCATCAAACCTCCTTCGCGCTATGCAGTCACGGGACTCTATTTTTATGATTCGAATGTCGTCGATATTGCAAAAGAGCTCAAGCCTTCTGCTCGAGGCGAATATGAAATCACCGATGTCAATGTAGCCTATCTCAAAAAGGGCTTGCTTCAATGCCATCTTTTTGAGAGGGGATTTGCCTGGCTTGATGCCGGAACCCCTGATGCCATGCAAAAAGCGGCCAATTATGTCCAAACCATCCAAGAGCGGCAAGGAATCAAAATTGGCTGTGTCGAAGAAGTGGCCTATCAAATGGGTTTTATCGATGGGGAACAGCTCGAGAGACTTGCTCGAGCTCTCGCTCCTTGTGAATATGGAGAGTATTTAGCAGAATTATGCTCTCTTGCGCCGCTTTGAGCGTTTTCGCTTATAAGGAACAAAGGTTCCAAACTTCCGCTTTTTTAAACCTTTAAGGATCAAGGGTTTGGTTTTACTCAAAACAGTTAAATTCATTTGTAAATAAATATAGATTATTTGTATAATTATATAGGAGGTTTTTATGTTGGCTTTAAGTAGAATTCCTACCGCCGATGGTGATTGCTCAGTTTGTCATGAGGACTTTAAAAAAGAGGAGGAAGTGGTTGGTCATACTGGAGACCACCCGCATCCTGCCCATGAAAAATGTCTTAGGAAATGGGTAAAGCGATCATCGACATGCCCTATTTGTCGAGTCGCTATAAACAACCGTTTCTTTATACCTCTAACTGAAAAAATTAATATGATAGTAAAAAAATCAATAGCAGTAGCAGAAAAAGCAGCAATGGGAGGAGCCATAGCAGGATTCATTGCAGGAAGATTAGGATCTGCAGGAATTGTCGGAGGAGCAGCGGCTGGAGCAGCAGCAGGTAAAGGTATCAAAGTATCCATAGGCGCAGTAGCAATATCTCTTGTACTAACTTTAGCAGCAGGATTTTTCCAGGTAATAGATCTAAATCAATCGCATCCATCAATAGCAGGGGGGGGAATGGCAGGCGGAGCCGCGGGAGCACTAGCAGGAACATTAGCTGGAGCAGGGGGAGGAGCATTAGCAGTAGCGCATTTATTAAAAACAGGAACAAAAGCAGGGACATTTTTGGGAGCAGCTGCAGGCATAGTAGCTATAGCAGGAGCAGGAACAAGCGTAATGGCATGTTTAGGAGCAGAAGCAGAAGTAGTAGCAGTAGCATCAGCAATAACAGGGGTAGTAGCAGCAGTAATCTCAGAAATGTGGAAGTAACAACCTAATGAATCGGGGGTTTGAGAATGAGGCACCCTGCATTTGAGACAGACATCCCAAAAAGGTTGTATGAGATTTTTAATAATTTGGTCCTGGATTAAATTAGGCTCTCTTGCGCCGCTTTGATCGTTTTCGCTTATAAGGCACAAAAGTTGATTGACGACCGGATACCGCCTCATGGAGATTTTCAATCGCCATGAATGCTTCTGGATCTTCTCTAAGGACAATTTCTTTCAGATCGGCCAGATCGAGGCGTTCCACCACAATAAAGAGCAATTCTCGCGTTGCACCAGTAAAACCCCCTTTTCCATGAATGATGGTGAGGCCGAGTCCAAGCTCGTTCATGATGATCTTTGAAAGCTCTTTGGGCTTTGAAGAAATGATTAGCACCGACTTGAGTTCATCGAGACCCACAATGACAAGGTCAATCATTTTGAAGGCGACCACGTAGGTGAGTAAGGATTGCAGAGCGATGTGCCAATCACGAAAAATCCACCCATAAATGCCAAAGATGAAGATATTGGCGACTAAGACAACTTGTCCGACCGTAAAGCCCATCTTCCGATTGATGATGATCGCCAGGATCTCTGTTCCGTCGAGGCATCCACCATTGCGGATGATGAGACCGGCGCCGACACCAAGAATGGCACCGCCGAAGACAATCACTTCGAGGGAATCGCCAAAAAATGGAGGGGCTTTGTCAAAAATCCAAAGAAAGAAGGCAAAGAAGAGAATGGCCGTAAACATGTGAAAGACGAAAGTCCGCCGAATAAAGCGATAGGCCAAATAAATAAAAGGAAGTGTCGAGATGATCAAGAAATAGGAGAGGTAATTTTCTCCCAAGAGCCTAGCTAAGATTAGAGAAATACCGATGACGCCGCCGTCGATCAATTCATTGGGAAGGAGGAAAACGCGGATGGAAACGGCAGCAAGGCATGCACCTAGCACGATCCAAATCAAGTCATTGAGATAATGCCCAAAGCTGGTGGGTTTTTTATGGGTTTGCATGAATTTATTCTCGCGTTTTTTCAACAAAATACAAGTCTTGGGAAAGAAAGTACAGAAAAAAAGGTGTGAAAAAATTCTTGGGTTGTTTGGGAAAAACTGGCTAAGTTTTGATATACCCAGCTTGTTTCAAAAGCTCAAGGGCGCCAAATGGTGTGAGTACAAAATTGGAGTCTTCATCTAAGTCCCAAAGACCCTCAACGCCTGGCAACATCTTCTTAATGTCATTGTAAAGAGTTTTATCTGGGTCATCAGGAGGAGTGTCTGGCTTACTAGCGGCTCTTATCCTCTCGACTACTTTTTCTTGCAATGCCTTTACTAAACCATCAGCTGTGAATCGCTGATAAAAACCATCTAATACTTCCTCGCGAGACTTTGCAATCAAATCATCATATAAAGCCCCTGCATGCGGATCAAAGGAGAGCTGATGGGGAAGCCCAACAATGGGTCCTATCAAATTTTTAACATAGGTATTTTGGTGAGGAGATTGTGCGACAGGGCCTTCTACTCTTAAAAGATCTTGAATAAAAACTTCAGAAAACTGCTTAGCAAGTTCGCTTTCTACGACACTCTGAACAATCTTTTTTACACGTTGCTCTTCTGGTACATCTGTGGGTTGAACAAAAGAAATTTTATAGTCATCTGGAACTAAACTATGGTAATATCGAAAAATACCATCTTTTTTTCCTGGATCACAATGTGTGATCAAGGTTCCTATTTGGATGAGTGCCTTTTCTCGCGGTGTGAGGAGCTCTTCGCCAGTTAGCTCATTCGGTTTGCTTTGAATATAGCTGATAATCACGAAAAAATAGGCTCGAGTGATATCAATGAGATCCCCTTCAGAAGAAAGGAGATTGATTAAAGTACTGCTCTCGAAAGACCCCGCTTTTAAAGCGTCAAGCGAGAGGGTTTCTTCAATGGGTTCTCCTGTTCTAGGATCTAATACCAAATTTCCTTCATGATCTGTTTTGAAGCTTACGGTTAATTTTTCAATAGCTTCTAAAACTTTTTTTCTATCTGGATCCCCTAACTTCTCTAGTCGGTCATCCAAGTCTTTTGTGAGTTCTTTAAGAGCATCAGGCTTTACCTCTGGTAGATCTTTCCGGAAAACTTCTTGTACGGCCCCACTTTGAAAAGTTGCCAGATCAAATGATACTTTTTGACCCTCAACTTCAAATTCAGGAGGGGGGTACGAAACTTCTTTTTGAGATAGCTCTTTGAGATGTTTGTACATCACATAAGGATTTTTGGGGTTTGTAGAATCTTCAGTTAAAGTGAGTACTCGAATTGCTTCTTGCATCAGAGGGTGTTCATCATGGATACCTAATATAGCAGAATAACGCTGCACGATCGAAGCTATTCGCCTAGCTACTTTGGGTTCTAAAGTGGACTGGAGGGTCTTTTCTAAAAATTGATGGCTTCTTGTTCGAATTTCCTCATCATCAAAGGCAAATTGTAAAATTTTCGCTAAAGAATAGAGCTGTTCTTCTTCGATGGCAGGAATAATATTGTCGAGAAGATTTTCTCGGTCTTCAGGAGAGAAGCAAAAAGAAGCGTGGAGAATATAAGCTCTTACAGACCCATCACGGACATCTTTGAGTCGAGGTGCTATAACGCTTACGAAATTTGCAATCTTTTCTCCTGGAATCATCTCTAATCCCCCAGAAATGGCGTCTATTTCATCTTTTTTTTCGATGCCTTGGAATATCAAAGCAACATCTGAAGCCGCAGCAGCTCTCTGCTCTTCTGGAATTCTATTTAATATACTGAAAAAAGTCTGTCTTTGATCGGGTCTCAGAGCTTTGAGTCGCGGTGCTGCAAATTTAACTAAATTTGCTATCTGCTCTCCTGGATGAGAGTACAATGTGGAAACAATAAGACGTTTCTCGTATTCATTTGACATATCTTCAAGTAACGAAAAAAAATCCGGCACCACAGCAGCTCTCAGCTCCTCTGGCATTGTATTTAATATATGGAGAATCATTCCTCTCTGATGCCAGTCTTTGATGTTTTTGATATACGGTTCTACAAGTCCAATAAACTGGATTCTTTTCTCCCAAGGAATTTGATGAATTTCATGGAAAATAAAAGATCTTGAAGAAATGGAATCAACTTCAAACCTCGGTCTGTCGATGTCGAATTCATCTTCATATTCCTTGATGTCTCTTATCAAACGCATTGTGCATTCGATGAAATCCCCTCTTTTATTTTCGGGTATTTCCAGGAAGAATTTTCTCCTTTCCTCTGCATCTGGGATTTTATTACATAACAGCAACCAAAAAATAATCGTTTCATCAATTTTTTCCCGCTGTTTTTGTTCATCGACAATAAGGTTTTGTATTGTTTCGGGTAGCCAAGAAGTTAAAGGTGAGGACCAAAGTGAACTCAGCATATTTATGTCTTCAATAACATCTGTAATATTAACTTTGCTCGGAATTGCTTCGTCACTAATCAAAAGATAAACAATGCGAATAATTTCGCTTATATTTTTTTGTGGGAATTTTTTGATCGCTTCAACAATCTCTTCCTTTTGAGCTGGGTATTTTGAAAAAATGCCCTCCAATAGGCTGCAAAGAAGCCTCCTCATAAAACCTTTGCCACCGCTAACATTGGGAAAAATGGATTCTAATATTTTTCCTAACTTTTCAGTGAGCTCCACTTGCTGTTCAGCATTGAATTCGTGCATGTGGTGTTGAATTTCTACGATATCCCCTAGATCTTCTGTACTTGCACGATCGCATTTCAAAATAGCTTGTACGTAGGAGCTAATCTCTTCATCTGGCAATTCTTTTTCTGCTCTATCGTGTATTTTTAGAGTGTTCGCAAGGCGCCTTAGAGCATCTCTTGGTCCGATTGGTCGGGTCATATTTTTATTTCCTCTTGATCCAGGTTATTTCATAATAGCTTCGGATTTTCAATCTTTTTTTATCCTGGACATCTCAATGAATATCGACCTCAAGAAATTGCAAAAATTGGAAGGGTTTTGGGAAAAGATACGCGGGAGACGGGACTCGAACCCGCAACTTCCGCCGTGACAGGGCGGTGCTCTAACCAATTGAACTACTCCCGCAAAAGAGTATCTTAAAGTGCTCTGGGCGCAAAAGGATTCGAACCTATGACCGCCTGTGTGTAAGACAGGAGCTCTACCGCTGAGCTATACGCCCCGAAGGGATCAATCATATATTGTGAATCTGATTTTTCTCAAGAATTATCGTTGAAATGGCTTTCAAAATGGTCTTTTCGGTCCGCGATGAAAGCATGATCGGTGAGCTCGTGGACATGAATGGGAACGACAGTGACATACCCTTGTTCAAGAAGGGCCACGTCGCTCTCGTCATGCTCCTCATGGTGGGCCCACTGGCCCCCATGCCAATAATAGGGCTGTCCGTCAGGATGGATTCGCTCATCGGGATCTTCGATCCAAAGGCCTCTTCCTTGGCGAGCGAGTTTGACCCCTTTAAACTTCTCAAATTTGCTGGGAAAATTGACATTGAGAATGGTTCCTGAAGAGAGGGGATGTTCAAGAAAATGCTGGACGATAGGATAGATGAAAGGTTCGATCGTCTCATAACGGGGCTCATCGAATTCGACGCTGGAGAAAGCAATTCCAGGAATTTCTTTCATTGCTCCTTCAATCACTCCTCCAATTGTGCCACTATAGAGAACATTGCGCCCTGCATTGGAGCCTTTATTGATCCCAGAAACGATCAGATCGGGTTTTTCATTCAGAACGATTCGAAGTCCCAATCGGATACAATCTGCTGGCGTTCCTGTCACCCTCCATGCTGGGGTGGTATGTTCCCATTTGACTGGATTGATCGTGATGGGTTTGTGAATGGTGACTCCAAGTCCCACTCCGGATTTTTCTGTTGCCGGTGCGATGATCGAGAGATCGACTTTTTCATGAAGAGCATGCCATAGGTGCCAGATTCCTTTGGCACTGATTCCGTCATCATTTGTGATTAAAATTTTTGGTTTCGCCATGAAATCAGCATAGCAGATCATCAGTTTTGTTATAGAGCGCTTTTTTTCTTGGTCAGTTTGGAGATGATCCAAATCGAGAAAAAGCTGATGACAAATGCAGGGGGGAGGGGAGGAATTTCAATTGGGAGACGAGATGAGAAAAGAGGCCAGAGAGCGGAAATCGCTCCTCCCAAAATGATTCCCGACCAGGCTCCATATTTATTGATGTCGCGCATGTAAAGACACAAAAGGAGAAGGGGGCCGAAAGAAGCACCAAGGCCTGACCAAGCATAAAGGACAAGACCGTAAATCGTGTCGATGCGCCCGGCAGCAATCACAAAGGCAATCAAAGAAACAAACACAACTGCGAGCCTTGAAATCAAAAGCAGCTGTTTGTGGGATGCTTTTTTGTGAAAGATTCTTTTATAGATATCTTCTGTCAAGCTGGAAGAGAGGACGAGAACCATCGAGCTGACTGCGTTGATTGTTGCCGCAAAGACTGCACAGAGCATAAAACCGACGATAAAAGGAGGGAAGGTCTGGCGGACCATGCGAATGAAAACTTCGGATTCTATTTGCAAAGATCCATGGAAAAAAGGCACTCCGATGAGTCCTACTAATGTGGCAGCAGAAAGAGCAAAAAACATCCAGGTCATGCCCACCGTCTTCGACTTGCCAATTTCTGATACATTGCGGATTCCCATAAATTTCGTGATGATGTGAGGTTGCCCAAAATAGCCGAGGCCCCATCCTATGGTGAGGAAAAAGATTTCAGCGAGGGATTTTGCCGAGAAACTGGGGATTAGCGATGTGGAAAGGCTTTGCTGAAATAAGGCCGTTTTAATTCCGGAAAACCAACCAACAGTGGGCAGCATGTACAAGGTGACAAATACGAGGACGAACATCAGAAAGATCCCTTGAAAGAGATCAATCCAAGCTAGCGTGAGGTATCCACCCACGAAGACATAAGGGACCACAATCAAAATTCCCAAGATAATGCTGATGTGATATTGCAGCCCAAAAAGGGTATTTAAAACGTATCCCATTCCCACCAGAGCTGCCGAAATATAAATGGTATAAAAAACAAAAAGCATGACAGCTGTGAAGATCCGAATCACTCCTGAGGTATCTGCCAAGCGATTTTCAAAAAAGGAGGAGAAGGTCAAGCTGTTGTATTCTTCTGTGGCGGTGCGCACCTTTGGAGCAATGAGTTGCCAATTGAGAAACATGAAAAGGATAAGGCCAATTCCTGCCCAAGCTTGATGGACTCCAAGCACATAAATCATTGCGGGATATCCCATGAAGAGCCAGCTGCTCATATCGCTAGCGTGAGCGGCGAGTGCAGTGAGCCAAAAGTTCATCGATCGATCGCCGATGATGAAATCGGTATCCGTGAGATGACGTTTATAGGAGCGAACGGCAACAAAAATCAAAATGGCGAAATAGATGAGAACTGCCGATAGTTCCGGAAAAATATTCGCGTTCATTTTTTTAATGCCTTTTTTGAACCGTATTGCCTGCTAGCCTGTGCGAGATTTTCTCTTGCATTTGGAAAGATTTCTTCGATATCTTGCAAAATCGTTTCGGCTTTTTTTCTCATTGAATTTTGTCCAATTGGACATTGGCATAAAGTCCTGACAAAACCATGATGACGTGCAAATTCTTTAATTGCAACTTCTGAGATGTACAGCAAGGGACGAATGATGGTTACCCCGTAGTCCACCATAGTGATTTTGGGCAAATTTGCGGCGAACTCTGCCTTATGAAGCAAATTGAGCAGTAGGGTCTGAATGCTATCGTCCCGGTGATGTCCAAAAGCAATCGTGTCGATTCCTCGTTCTTTAGCAGCATCGAAAATCAGTTTGCGCCGCTCGCGCGAGCACGAATAACAGGCGAGGGTTTCTCGCTTTTGGGTAGAAGTGCATTCGATATAATCCACCTCTAGAGTATCGCAGATTTCTTGCAAAAATTTAGTGTGTACTCCCGCACCACAAGAAAATTCTCCTCCAACATGAATGGCTGTGAGGGGGATTTTTGCAAAGCCCTGGCCCAAAATGGCTTTGAGTAAGAATAAAAGGGTCAAACTATCCTTGCCCCCGCTGAGAGCAATCGCCAACTTGTCCACCCCGTCAAGGAGTTCAAATTCAAATAATGCTTTTCGGCACATGCTCTCTAGCTTGCGCCCAAGCTTTGTCCAAGGGGGTTTAGCTATAGGTAATGTGATTTGCATCCAATCCTCCGGCCTGGTATTATAGTCTCTAAATATTTAGAATCTCAAGTGTGGATAAAGGAATAACAGATGAACAAAAAAGTGGGGCGAAATGACCCCTGTCCTTGTGGATCAGGAAAAAAGTTTAAAAAATGTTGTGAACAAAGACTTGGTCCCAAGAAAAAGTTTCAAGCTTCCATTCTTTCTGGAGGGCTTTCCAATGGAAAAACTCTGCAGGGAAAAGCCACGCAGATTTCAACAGATTTTTTTAGTAGGCCTCCTCCTCCCAAGAAAGAGATTCGCAAGCCCAAAGTAGACGAGCCGCATCATCCTCCCGAAGCCGACAAACCTATGTAATCACAGGTCTAACATCCTACTGCATAATCTATTGAAAATTCAGGAAAGACCTGTTTTACCTTGTAAAGGATCTTTAAGCTAGGATTGCATTTTTTCCCCTCTAGTCTTTGATAACTATATAGAGAGTCAAAACCCATTTTTTTCGCAGCCTGTTGTTGGGTCATCCCATATTGAAAACGATAATATCGCACCATGAAGGAAAAGGCTATTTGAGGATCGAGGGATACCTTTTCAACAGTTTTAGATTTTCGTATAGACTCATCAGGAAGCGCAGCCAAATCTTTAGAATCTTCTGGTTCTTGCACATAAAGATTAAGGGCTTCTTGCATATTTTTACGAAGAGCTTTCATAGAGGTAGCCTGAGTAATACATCCTTCGAGCTCGATACATTGAGCCCAAAAGTACTTTCCCTCTTTGTGAATTTTAAAATGATATTTCATAATTTTATCCCTCTTTTTTAAAAGATCTCTTTAAAAGCTTTTTAAGTGCGTGTTCTGTGCCTGTTGCAAGTTCTTTGTGGTTAGGAACTGTTACAGTAAGGCATCCTTTTTTCTTGAGTTTCCAATGGCTGCCTTTGCCCCCACCGGGAATCACTTCATAACCAGCTTTCCGAAATAGTTTGCACATTTCCTTTCCGCTAATCGGCACTCACTGTTCCTTTTTTTATTTTTCATATTACCAACTATCGTTTGTAATGTCAACGCAGTTAGCCCGGATTTGTGAGTCCTGTGACAGGATCGATCAAGATTGGGGTTTCTTTTCTTTCTTTGAGAAAATCGTTGCAAAAGGATTTGCCTTTTTTTCGCTCTTCGAGAATAGTTTTTTCCCAAAGCCCGTCCCTTCAAGAAAGCGATAGAGCATCTCTTTGGTGAGGACGCAGATGAAAAACCAAATGGCAATGTAAATCCAGGAAAAGCCGACATATTTCCAGCCAATGCCGACAAAGTCGCTCGTGCCAAGACCATAGACGGAAACGAGGGTTCCCGCTATTTGGGAAAATAGCGTAGCGGTAAAGAATTTCCATTCAGGATGGGGTTTGCTCCAGAAGAAGCGGCGATTACGCGTGAGGTAAATCGTCAAGTTTCCACCACAGAGGATCGCTAGGAATGCCAGCGTTTTGCTCTTTTCAAGCCCTAGTTGCCAGACTCTTTCTCCGATCCAATAAAGTCCAAAGGTCGAGACGACTCCGACAGCTGCAAGTCCGACGGCAATAAAGATCACTTCTCGCATGTTCCAACGATAAGGCGTTTCGGGCACTTCCATGTGATCATAAGCAATCATCATAATCGGGATATCGTTCAGGAGTGCTATAAGGACGATCATGATCGCTGTGAGGGGTTGGTCTTGGAAAATGAGAATTCCCAAAAAGAGAAAAAGTAGTAGACGTACGGTTTCGCTGATACGATACATCGCATAACTTTTCATCCGTCCAAAGATATGGCGCGCTTCTTCAATCGCTTTTGTGATGACGTTGAGACCTGGTTGCGTAAGAATGAGGTCAGCTGAAGCGCGGGCTGCATCGGTGGCATTGCTCACCGCAATTCCAATGTCGGCTTGCTTGAGGGCCGGAGCGTCATTGACACCATCTCCTGTCATTCCGACGATATGGTCTGTCGCTTGAAGGTATTTGACAAGATCGAATTTATGCTGAGGAAAAACCTCTGCAAATCCGTCGGCATTTTCCAAGAGGTGTTGTCTTTCGGGATCTGGGATATTCTCAGCAAAGGCTTCTCTCATGGGAACGATATTGGTTCCAATTTCGAGCTCTTTCGCAATCACTTTTGCAATCGCGGTATGATCGCCCGTTACCATTTTAACTGCTACGCCGCAAGCTCTAGTTTCTGCAATGGTTTCTTTGGTGTCTTCACGGGGAGGATCATAGAGGGCAATGAGGCCTATGAATTCCTTTCCTTTGGCTACACCAAGTGTCCGAAGTCCGTGTGATGCGAGTTCATCAATTTTCGCACTCACTTCATCTTTATTTGATACTTCACATTGACCTAGAATGATCTGGGGTGCGCCTTTTGAGACAATGAGAGTATTTCCTTCTTTATCTTTGAGTGTTGCTTCTGTTCTCTTGCTTGTTGGGTCAAAAGGGAGAAATTTTTGCAGTTGGTAATCACCTAGTTGCCCTTTTTCTTTTTCCTTTAAATTATTGAGCAGAACATCGTCTATCGTGTCTCCCGTTTCTTTAGAAGAAGCCAGACAGGCATATAAAAGAATTTCATCTTCGGAGAGATTCCCATTCGGATAGATCCCATGAATGGTGAGTTCATTTTTTGTGAGAGTCCCTGTTTTATCGGAGCATAGAATATCCATTCCAGCCAGTTCTTCAATGGCGCTGAGTTTTGAGACAATGGCTTTGAGTTTCGTTAGTTGATGCGCTCCAATGGCAAGTGTCGTCGAAAGAACGGCAGGAAGAGCAACAGGGATCCCGGCAATGACTAAGATGAGGATAAAGATGAAGAGATCTCCTAGTGATTCATGGAGAGTGTGCGTCACTTCGATTTCGAAAAGGAAATAGATGAGCAAAAAGGCTGCGACAAAGAGGGTGGAAAAAATGAGGAAGCGGCCGATTTTAAGAACAGCCTCCTGGAAATGGGATACTGTTTTTGCCTCGGAAACGAGTTGGGCTGTTTTCCCAAAAAAAGTGTGCGCTCCTGTTTCTGTAACAATACAGCGCATCTCTCCCAATTTTACTGTGGTCCCTGAAAAAGCGATCTCCCCTAAGTTTTTGTCGACCGGAAGCGATTCTCCGGTCAGAATCGACTGGTCGACAGAGAGATATTCTCCCGAGAATAATTTCGCATCGGCAGGGAGGATATTTCCAAGTCGTACGGAAATAATATCTCCGGGCACGAGTTCATGCGCTTCAATCTCTCCCCAAATTCCGTCGCGGAGGGCGCGCGCTTTGAGTGCTAAATTCTTTTTGAGTTCTTCGATGGCATTGTCGGCCTTAAATTCTTGGAAAAAGCCGATTCCAGCATTGATAAACAGAAGGGCAAGGATGATGATGAAATCAGGCCACCTTTGCAAAACTCCTGAGAGGACGACGGCAATTTCAATCATCCAAGGGATTGGGCCCCAAAAATAGGCAAACAATTTAGCCCAAAGACTTTCCTTTTTTTCTTCGAGTTCATTGGGTCCGTATTTTTCGAGACGCACGGCAACCTCTTTGGAGGAAAGTCCCATCTTGGGATCGACTTCCAATTGCTTAAATGTCTCTTCTGGGGATAGTTTTTCAAATTGACTCATACTTCTCCTGCTTCGATGAAAGCTTTGACATGTCTAGCAATCATCAAATCTTCGTTTGTTGGAATGACTCGAATCTTATTTTTTATATCTAGAAATTCAAGACCTTCACAGATCTTGGATCGGATTTCTTCAGATTTTTCTCCTATTCCTCCCGTGAAAACGAGAAGATCAAGCCCCCCTAAAGCGGCCGCAAAACTTCCAATTGCTTTTCGGGCGGAGTAACAGAAAAGAGAAACGGCCATTTGGGCTTTTTTGTCATGAGGGGATAATTCTAAAAGCTCTTTCATGTCAGATGACTTTTCGGAGATGCCAAGAAGACCAGACTGGAAATTGATCAGTTCATCGATCTGGCTCACGCCATATCCTTTTTCACGCATCAAATAGCTAATCACTCCTGGGTCGATATCTCCACTACGGGAGGACATCATGATGCCTCCTGCAGGGGTGAATCCCATCGTCGTATCGAAAGGTTGTTGATTTAAGACGGCTGCCATGCTTGCCCCACTGCCGAGATGGGCAATCACGATTTTTTTCCCCTCTGCTTCCTCTCCAAGATGCTGGAGAATGTATTCATAGGAAAGACCGTGGAAGCCATACCGTTTGACCCCTTCGCTCCATAAAAAAACAGGGAGGGGGAAGTGTTGGTGAAGGATTGGCATCGAATGATGAAAGGCAGTATCAAAACATGCGATTTGCAAAAAACCTTTTTTGTGAAGTTTTTTGATCACAGCCAGTTCTTTTGGCAAATGGACAGGAGAAAACGGGATCAGCATTTCAATTTTTTCGATAATGGAGTCTGTGATTCGAGTCGGCTGATCAAATTGACTGCCTCCATGCACCACTCGGTGACCCACTACTTTTGGTTTGGGAACTTTGCGCAGAACCTCATCGACTGCATCGTCTCCTAAGGGGACATCATCCTCTTCGAGGACCTTTAGGGCCTCATCAAAGAAGGTATACTTTATGGAAGAAGAACCGACGTTGAGCGTAAGAATCATGCTGTTTTTCTTACTCTCCCATTACCCCATTTCCAATTGCGGATCTCAGGCATGTCTTCCCCGTGCTCTTGGATGTAAGCTTTATGTAATTTCAGCTTTTCTCTGCACTCTTCAGTGAATTTTTTCGCTTGTGATTCCATGTGAGGAACCCTTGACAGAGCATTCATCGCAAGATGGAAACGACTCATTTTATTGCATACGACCATATCAAATGGAGTAGTTGTTGTTCCCTCTTCTAAATAGCCGTGTACGTGGAGTCGGTCAGAGAGCCCCCTTTTATATAAGAGCTCATGGACCACATGGGGATGACCATGGAAGGCGAAAATCACAGGGGTTGTTTTTGTGAAAAGTTTTTCGAAATCTGCATCTTTCAGCCCATGAGAGTGTTCTTGATCAGGAGCCAATGTGAATAAATCTATCACATTGATCATTCTGATTTTTAGAGTGGGAAACTGGTCGTTTAAGATCGTGATTGCAGCCAAAGTCTCTAGAGTTGGAACATCACCTGCCGAGGCCATGACGATGTCTGGTATGCCATTATCATTACAGGCCCATTTCCATGTGGAAATTCCTTTAAGGCAATGCTGCTCTGCTTCTTTCATTGATAGCCATTGAGGCATCGGTTGTTTTCCAGCAATGATCAGATTGATGAAGTTTTTGCTCTCCATGCAATGGTCCCCGATTTTCAAGAGGCAATTGACATCAGGCGGTAGATAGATGCGAGCTACGTCTGCCTTCTTTTGCAACATGGATTCAATGAAGCCCGGTCCTTGGTGGCTGTACCCATTGTGGTCTTGGCGCCAAGCATGTGAGGTAAGTAAATAATTGAGAGAAGGAATGGGTTTTCTCCAAGGAAGATCTTCACAGGCCTTCAACCATTTTCCGTGCTGATTGACCATCGAGTCGACGATCATGGCAAACGCCTCATAGCAGGGAAAGATCCCATAGCGACCTGTTAAGTTATATCCTTCGAGCCATCCCTGACAGAGGTGTTCACTCAATACTTCCAGCACGCGACCGTCATGAGAAAGATCTTCATCCCAGTCATGAATTTTCCCAAGGTACATCCTTCCGGTGACTTCGAAGACATTATTGAGTCGATTGGAACTCGTCTCATCGGGACAAAACAGACGGAAATTGTCAGGATTTGCTTTCATGAGATCACGCAAATATTTTCCAAATTCACGTGTCGTTTCTCCAATGACAGAACCAGGAGAGGGAACATCAACTGCATAGTCCCGAAAATCAGGGGTTTTCAGTTCTTTCATGAGAAGGCCGCCATTTGCGTGGGGAGAGGCTCCCATACGCAGTTCTTCCTTTGGCACACAGCTCAAAACTTTTTCGACTGGGCGACCCAAGTCATCAAAGAGTTCTTCGATCCCATAGCTGCGCATCCACTCATCAAGAATATGCAAATGATCTGGATTGGTCACGACCCCAGAGAGGGGAACCTGGTGAGATCGGAAAGTCCCTTCAACTTTCTTGCCATCGACCACTTTGGGTCCAGTCCATCCTTTTGGGGTTTCCAAAATGATCATCGGCCAATTAGGGATCTCATCCCCAAGTTCTTTGGCTTGCAAGGCTCGGATTTTCTCATAGGCCCAATCAAGAGCTTCCCACATTTGTCTATGGACATCCATTGGATCATCCCCCTCGACAATGCGGGGCTCATAGTTGCATCCTCTAAAAAAGTCTTCTAGTTGAGGTTTTTCCATTCGTCCAAAAATCGTTGGTCCTGAAATCTTATAGCCATTGAGATGGAAAATGGGGAGGACAGCTCCATCTCGATTTGGATTGAGAAATTTGTTGGAATGCCAACTGGCAGCGAGTGGGCCTGTTTCGGCTTCGCCATCGCCAACGACGCAAGCAACAATGAGATCTGGATTATCAAAAGCAGCACCATAGGCATGAACGAGGGCATAGCCTAGCTCGCCCCCTTCATGGATCGAACCCGGTGTTGGAGGGCTGACGTGGCTTGGTACTCCGCCCGGCCAAGAAAATTCCCGCATCAAAATATCAATCCCATAAGTATTCATTGTGATTTCGGGATAAACTTTCGTCATGACCCCTTCCAAAAAGACATTGGCCCGTAGGGCTGGTCCCCCATGACCTGGTCCTGTCACGTAGAGGAATTTCGCTTCGGTGTCTTGGATCAATCGATTGAGATGGGCATAGATTAAATTGAGTCCTGGTGATGTTCCCCAGTGTCCAAGCAGCCGAGCCTTGATATGCTCAGGCTTCAGTGGCTCGCGCAATAATGGGTTCTCACGCAGGTAAATTTGCCCGACTGTAAGGTAATTAGCTGCTCGAAAATAAGCATCGATAGCTTCAAGACGCTGGTCGTCCATAGATTCCTCCCTTTTTCAGGAGATATAAACGATTTATTTTAATTTGGCTACAAGCAAGAAAAAAATAAAAAAAGAGATGAGAGAATGAATCTTATGAATGGGCCTCTATTATATGGCACGGCTTACTTTGCAGCCGTGTCCGGCGCCTTTGGCGTCTTGTGCTGATTCTGGCTTTGGCAAATGAGACCCTGCCCTCAGTAGCTCGTGTAAAACACTGCTCTACTTCGGACGGGCCCATTTTCCTGTGCCAGAACAGCCATTGACTGCTCGAGCATAAAAAAGGGGATTGCCACCCTTTTTCATGTCGCTCGCAGGTCTATCATAAGGGAGATAAACATTGAAGCGCTCGCTTTGTGAGCTAGGATTTTTTTGCTTGGATAATCACGAATTCCGTTTCCGTACGGGTGATAGAGTCGATTTTGAAACCAGCCTGGCGCAAGAGATAACGGAAATCAGCTTCGCTCCGTTCCTTACTACCTGTGATTGCCATCATTAAGACATCCATGCACTTTGCATAGTCTTTATGATTAGCAGGAGCAATCAATGGCTCGATGATCAAGAGATCTGCATCCTTTCGCATGGTCGCATGGCATTTGCGCAAGATTTTGAGGGCATTTTCGTCATCCCAGTCGTGCAGAACAGATTTTAGCAGATAGGCCTTTCCATCAGGGGGGATAGTTTGGAAAAAGTCCCCGGCGATCATTCCACACCGCTGGCCAAACTCCTCGAGCTTTGGTTTTGCCTCTTTAATCACTTCGGGGGTTTCCAAAAGAAGGCCTCGCATCCGAGGGTATTTTTGTAAGAGCCCAGTTAAAAAGTGACCACCACCCCCGCCAATGTCATAGACCGTGGCATATTTTCCAAAGTTATACGATTCGAGGCAAGAGGTGACCACAAGCTGGGATTTTTCTGTCATTGCAACATTGAAAAGTTTTGCAGAAGAAGGGTGATCTCGAAAATATTCAAAGACGGGCTTTTGGAAAGTGAGGTCAAAGGCCGGTTTTCCCTTGCGAACGCACTTGTCGAGCTTGTCAAAACACTGGCTGATTTCCGAGCTATAAAATAAGACCAAAGATCGGAGGCTTTCTGGGTGTTTTGCAGCGAGAAGAGCACTGGCGCTTGTATTTGAAAAATTGTGGGGAGGTCCTTCTTCAAAAATGCCCACACTTGCAAGCATGCGAAGGAGTCGATAAAGATTGTCTTCATCAGAGTTTGTCAAAGAGGCCAAATGTTCCACACTTTTGGATCCATCAAGAAGATATCCCGAGAGGTCTAATTTTGCAGCCGTATAAACCCCTTCGGCGATCCACTGACCTGCCACAACATCAAGGAGCTTTTCACGTCCTGTTGAAAAAAGAGAAAAAAAACAAAGAAGAACAAGTAAAATGTAACGCATGCTGCCATTTTGCCATATAGGAGAATTTGGCGCTACTCTGGTCTCAACTTTTTCTGTTGGCTCTTTTTTTTGATTTTTGGGAATATTCATCTTTGCGATCGAAACCGGAGGTACCACAATGATTAAGAAATTGATAGCGTTTATTTGTCTAATGTCTAGCGTCGTTTTTGCAGAAATCGATGCGACTATTCCCGTCATCGATATGGATGAGTATCGAGATCCAGAAACCAGAGATAAATTTATTACAGAACTATATGAAGCTTTCCAAGATGTTGGCTTCGTGGCAGTGATCAATACAGGCGTTGATCAGCAAGTTCTCGATGATGCCTATGCAGCACTCGAAGAATTTTATCATCATCCCTTTGATGAAAAAATGGAGTCTTTTGATCCTGAAAAAGCAGGGGAGAGAGGATATACTCCAGGGGAATCTGCCAAAGGGCAAGTTGAAAAAGATTTTAAAGAATTTTACAGCATTGGACGTGAAGTAGACCCTCTCCGTCAAGAGCGACTAGGTCTTTGGGAAAATGTCTGGCCAGAAAGTGAAGATTTTCAGGAAGCTCTGACCACCCTTTATCAGACACTCGAAGACTATAAAGTGCAATTCGAACAAGTGATTGCCAGAGCAATCGGTGTCGAAGAGAATTTTTTCACCAAAATGACATCCGAAGGAGACATTCTTTTGCGAGCGATCCACTATCCAGCAAATCCTCTAGAAAATCAACTTTGGGCAGCTGAACACACCGACATCAATCTCTTCACCATTCTCCCCCGAGCAACAGCAAAAGGATTGCAAGTACAAAACAAGCAAGGAGAATGGATCAAAGTAAAAGTTCCCGAAGATGCCTTCATCATCAATGCAGGGGATATGCTTGAAAACATTACAAATGGAGAATTCCATAGTGGTCTTCACCGAGTTGTTGCAGCAAATGATGGATACGAGCGGTATTCTGTTGTCTACTTTGTCCATCCGAAAAGTGAAGATCGTCTCGATCCCCTTCTTGGGTGCATTGAAAGAACCGGGGGCGTGCAGAAATATGCAAATGCTACCCGACTGGAACTTTTAGAAGAACGACTTGTCGATCTCGGTTTGGCTCCTTTTTCTATGATGAAGCATCTCGCTGAAAGCGGACTTATGGAGCGCCTCATTGATCTGGGTCGCGCCAGCCTAACCGTCATGTTGAAGCTCAGTGAAGAGGGACTTGCAAGCGAAAAAGTTCTCGAAGAGCTTGATCGACTGTTTCCAAAAGACGGAACGATTACTGTCGAGCCCACTTTTCCTGTCCTTGATCTCGACGATTATTTCGATACAGAAGAATAATTCATCCAAAAAACCCGGCCCTTGAAAAGGGCCGGTTTTTTTGAAAAAATCTTTGCATAAATCTTTTTAGGAAAGTATCACAGAGGGAAAGGGAGGTTATTTATGCGTTTCAACTTTTTCTCAGCGATTTGGGCATCCATTCTCGCTACGATTGTCATGACCATTGTCATGTACTTTTTGGATATGAACATCATGGTGGCTCTCGGTATGACTGCCGGAGCAGAAGGACCCATGATCCTAATCGTGGGTGGTTTTATCCACCTTTGTGTTGGGGTCATCTTTGGTTTCATCTATGCCCTCATTTTTGAACCCCTCCTGAAGCGTTTGCCTGGATTTCTTGCAGGAGCAATTTATTCTCTCCTGCCTTTTTTCGTAGCCCTATTTTTTATGGCTCCTTTTCTCCAATCCATTGAAAAAATCTTTGGAGCAGAAGGAAAGAAACCTGTAATGAAAAATGCTACGCCACAACCCCAGGAATTGAAAACACCACAACCTGGAACATCAGCTGCAAAACCCCAAGATGAAACTCCACAAGTCGACATGCCCGCTATGCCTCCACAAGATGTACCCACACAATCTGACATGCCGATAACAAAACCTCAGGATACAATGCAACCAGGAGCGCCCACTGCAAAACCGCAAGACAGCACTCCTCAACCTTCAATGCAGAAGGCAAAACCTAGCGTTAAACTTGCGCCTCAAAACCCCAACAATTCTAAGAAAGGTGGAGGAATGGCCATCCTTTGGAGCCTGGTTGGTTATCTCGTTTATGGTATTATTTTGGGATGGGCCTATCGCCCCAGAATCAAAAAGACGGAAGGCTAAAATCCTTCGTTTGGCCTTAAGAAGCGCCATTTGCCTTCAGGCAAATCGCTGAGCATGATACGACCAATGCGCACTCTCTTAAGGCCGATTACTTTTAGATCGACTTGTTCACACATTCTTCGGATTTGTCGTTTCTTCCCTTCTGTTAGAATGAACCGGAGGATTGTGTCTTTCAATTGATCAATTTTTGCCGGTTTCAGTGCTTTGCCATCCAAAGAAAGTCCAGACGAAAGCCTAGCAATTTTTTCCTTTGTCACAGTCCCTTCCACCCGAACAAGGTATTCTTTTTCCATATTCGCAGTCTCGCCAATGAGCTTTTTTACAAGAGTTCCATCTTCTGTCAAAATTAAAAGTCCCTTCGAATCGATATCCAGACGGCCCGCTGTACTCATTTTCCTGAAACGAACAGGGAGAAGTTCTGCAGCTTCTTTGTATCCTTTTTCTGGCTGTGTGGATACATAGCCAATTGGCTTATTTAAGAGGATTGTGACTTTGCGATTTTGGTTTTTTTTTGCGGATTGAGTGAGAGCAATTTTGGCATCAGGGGAAACTCGTGTTCCCAGGATCGAGACGATTTTTCCATCGACAAGAACTTCGCCTTTTTCAATATAGCGATCAGCCTCTCGCCTCGAACAAATCCCTCTTTCAGATAGAAGTTTAGATAATCGGATTTTCTCTTTTTTCACATCCCCACTACACTGTCATACATTTTTCCAATATAAGCCGAGTGTCCTGCAGATTGTTGATAGTGAAAGTGCTCTTCAAAATCATCGGAGAGATACCAGTAACATTCTTCCGGGAAAATAGCCGCTTCGATTCCTTCATTTAAGATCGCAGCAGTTGCTTTTGCATTTTTGTATTCCCAATATTCGACAGCTCTGATGTAATCTGCTCGATTGATTTTTCCATGATAGGCGAGGCAATCGAAATGCTCAAGTTCAGAATCATTTATGGCGTTGTGCAACTCAAATAGAATGGTATTTATTTGCACTGCTTTCGAGTGGATTTTTGTGACATAGATTGTCCGATCATCTCCGCTCCAATATCCTTCAAATTTCTTTGTAAAATGGTGATTACTTCTAATATACAGAGGACCATCTTCTAAAATCTTTGAGAGGAGATCGTTCACTTGTGGCATGTCTCTTATCAAAGAAAAAGCTTCCATAAGTTTAGGACAACAATATGTTTTCGAGACATGTTCGACCCGATTTTTCGGGAAAACAGTAGAAAAATAAAGAGAAGAAAAAGCGAGAAATAATATTATAAATATTCTATTTATCATAATGAGAGCATTATCTCGACTTTGTACCTTTTGGCAACTTAAGTCATGCCGCCTGAAGCATCCTTTTCACTATAGCTTCCGCCCATTCTTTCATTTTCGGTGT
>QIGB01000056.1 GCA_003228815.1 Chlamydiota bacterium
ACACCGAAAATGAAAGAATGGGCGGAAGCTATAGTGAAAAGGATGCTTCAGGCGGCATGACTTAAGTTGCCAAAAGGTACAAAGTCGAGCTCTCGCATGCTATCGAGCCTTTGCTATAATAAAATCATCGAGTTCTTACACTCTGGAGCCTATCGTCATGGCATTGCCATCCATACAGTCAATCCAGCATATACCTCGATCATTGGAATGGTAAAATTTGCCAAAAGATATGGTCTCTCAAAACATCATGCGGCAGCACTATGTATTGCTCGCCGCCATTTTAGATTTTCCGAACAACCTCCCAAATCATCTGAAGAAATTCCAGATGGCAAACAAGACCTTTTCACTTTACCACTACCCGTGAGGAATCGAGGTAAGCATGTCTGGTCATGGTGGGGGGCATTGAGTCGGAAATATCAAACGGTGCTTGCAGCGCACCTTCGGGCGAAAAAACTTCGATCCTTAAGATACGCATCAGCTGATCTAAGAGATAAGAAAATCCCGAGTGTTGTTGGTGAGATCCCAGCACGTGAATCGTTAGCAACACTGCTTGGCTAGCGTCCTATGCAATGAATAGATTTGTATAGGTTTTTAGGAGCGGTGTTATTTCTATTCTTCGTCGTCTTCTTTGCTTGACTCGTCTTTGTCTTCTTCCATTTTCTCTTCCTCAGGGGAACGGCTGTAGAGCCATTCACGAAAGAAAATGTAGAGACCACCAATGGCAAAAAGGACGGGAAGAAAGACTTCCCATTGGATGTTGAATTGCACTGTGACAAAGGCACCCACAAAGACAAAGAGTGTGATGGCCGTGTCGTACATCCGGCCTTGGAGGTACTGCAGAATCGCTAAGGGAAGTCCCACAGCAAGCATGATCCCGGGCCACCATGTTCCCAAGAAAGTAATGATTAAAAGAGAAAGTAAAAAGACAATCAAAGCGACAATTTTCGCTTTCTTACGCATCAGAACTGGTTTTGCCATATAAGCAACCTCCAAAAGCTGGATTCTACGAAGATCTTCTATTTATACGCAAATCCCTCCAAATTTGATCTCCACCCAAATCAAGATGATGGATGGAGGCTACTTGTGTCCCTTTGATAAATGTGAATATTTTTTCGTGAGCCGATAGCTTCGTTTTTTATTCGAAGGATCTACGATTTCTAGAAAGCCTGCTTCTACCCATTTTTTACAGAGTTGAGCACTTGTTCTGGGTTTGAAATGAAAAAGCTTACCAATTTCTTTTGCAGTGACAATATTTTGAGAGCGAAAGATTTCAAGAGCTTTTCTTTGGCGTGGATCCAACTCGCGCAAAAGTTTGGATTGATCTTGCGCACCATCTTGCCCTGAATTTTGCATTTGCTGCCATACTTTTCCAAATGAATCGGCCATTCCTTTTATGAAATATGTAATCCATGGAGTAATATCGGCTTCCGCTCTTCCCATATAATAATTATGAGAGGGACCAATGCTAATAGCGGTATAGTAGTCTTCTAAGCGAAGAGCATAGTATTCTTCTAAGGAATAAATTCCCTTCAGATCATAACCACCAAGATGAAGGATGAGAGTCGTGAGAAGGCGGGCTGTACGGCCATTCCCATCATAATAGGGATGGATTGTGACGAATTGATAATGTGCTATTGCTGCTAAAATCGGATACGGAATCTCTTCTCCTTTAGAAAGCCATTTAACAAAGGCCTTCATCAAAGGAGAAACTTCCTTTGCTTCAGGAGGCATATACACAATTCTTCTCGTTCTTCCATCACGGATTAGATTTTGTCCATCTCGATAAGGCGTTGCTTTTACTGTGTTACGACCATTGGACATAACTAAAGCATGGAGAGATTGAATCAATTTTTCTGTGATAGGGATCCCTCTCGCTCCCCATTTTTCTACTTGTTCTAGAGCCGCATAATATCCTTTGATCTCTTGCTCATCCCGTTCCCTTCCTGGAAAATGTTCATCGTGATGGAGAACTTTTTCTACCTGATCAGGTTGGAGGCGATTCCCCTCAATCATAGTTGAATAATGTGTAGTAAAAAGACGAGCGGTTTCTCTGAGAGATGCGAGTACTTTTGGGGTGAGCGGTAAATGAAGGATTTTTTCCTTTGTTGCCTCAATTTCTAAAAGAAATTTAGCAATTTCTGGGGTGATGGTGTAGTTGGGAGAAAATTTTATCTGCATAGGTTCTAACATTATTATGCAGATAAAGCGCAGATAAATCAAGTCTGCTTCAAGAAATTTTTCAAATATTTAGCAGTCAGCGAAGAGGGGTGCTTTGCGATTTCTTCAGGGCTGCCTTGGCAAACGATTTGTCCGCCATGGATTCCTGCTCCGGGGCCGAGGTCAATGATGCGGTCGGCATTTTTGATTACATCCTGGTTGTGCTCGATGATGAGGACTGTGTTGCCTTTGTCGACAAGGGTGTGGAAGATTTTAAGAAGTTTGAGGATGTCTTCGGCATGAAGACCGATGGTTGGTTCATCGAAAAGGTAGAGGGTTTTTCCAGTTGAGCGCTTGGCGAGCTCGCGAGCCAGGCGAAGACGCTGGGCCTCGCCGCCTGAGAGGGTGGCGATCTCCTGGCCGAGTTGGAGATAGCCGAGGCCGACTGAGATGAGGGTTTCAAGGATGCGGAGGACTTTGGGTATGGGAGGAATCTGATCGATTGCTTCTTCAACTGTCATCTGCAGAATTTGGCCCAAGTGACGGCCGCGGGTTTTGATTTGAAGACTTAAAGGATTGAGACGAAAACCCTGGCACGAATCGCACGTGATGCGCACGGGAGGAAGAAATTGCATTTCCACTTTGCGCTTGCCCAGTCCCCAACATTTCATGCACATTCCCTTGAGATGATTGAAACTAAAGTTTTTTGGTTTGAGCCCTCGGATTTTTGCTTCGGGTAGCTCGGCAAAATGGTACCGCAAAGGGGTAGAGAGATCAACGTAGGTACTCACATCAGATCGGCTGGTGTGGCCGATGGGGTTTTGATCAATGACGAGCATTTTGTCAAAGGCAGATATACCTGAAATGCGGGCACCAGCATACTCCACAGCATCGGGGTTCTTGCGTTTGGCAAGAGATTGTTGCACAGCAGGGCGAATGAGGTCATTCATGAGAGTGGATTTTCCAGAGCCCGATATGCCGGTGAGACAGGTGATGATACCAATGGGAATGTCGACATTGAGGCTTTGAAGGTTGTGCAGAGAAGCATTTTCAACTTTGAGGGTCTTTTTCCATGTACGTCGTTTTTCCGGGATAGGGACCTTCTTTTTCCCGCTGAGGTATTGTCCTGTGAGCGATTCTGGATTTTTTTTGATTGCATCGAGAGTTCCCTTTGCAATGATTTGGCCTCCATGTTTTCCAGCAGCAGGACCAAAATCGAGCACGTAATCGGCGATTTCGAGAGTGAGTGGATCATGCTCGACAAGAAGGAGGGTATTCCCTTGCTCACAGAGCGTTTTAAGCGAAGTATTGAGAAGAGCGTTGTTGTGGGGATGTAGACCGATGGTCGGCTCGTCCAAGACATAGAGACAGCCGGTCATTCCACCGCCGAGTTGGCGGGCAAGGCGGATTCTTTGTGTCTCACCGCCTGAGAGGGTTGGCGCGGAGCGATCAAGAGAAAGATAGTCGAGTCCGATTGCTTTGAGAAAATGCAGTCTGTGCCGAAGTTGCTTGAGTGTCTCATCGAGAAAAGGACTTTTTTGCTTTAGAGTTTGGATGAATTCGTAAGACTTATCGATGGGCATACTGCACACATCCGGAAGAGAGAAGCTGTCAATACGGACATTGCGTGCTAAGGGGTTTAAGCGAGTTCCAGAGCAAGCAGGGCAAGTGATTTGATCCACCCACGGGCCGAGTTCTTGCTTGAGCGAATTTGTTGCAGACTTGGCAAGGTTTGCAAAAACAAAGCCCAGCCCGACAAAACGGATTGTATAGCCCTTTCCCTTTAGGGGAATGTCAGAGCCCCCTAAAATAATTTGCAGGTCTTTTCCGGGCAGTTTTTCAAGGGGAGTATCGGGATCAATTCCAAGCTCATCCAATATCTCGACGAAAAGATCGAGCGCATCATGTGTGGCGTTGTCCTTCCACAGCTTTTTCATGAGTGCAAAGGGGCTCATCCGCATGATCACCCGATGCTTTTGCAAATTGGCCCCAAATTGAAAACCGAGGCCAATACAGTCAAAGCACATCCCATGTTTGGTGTTGAACGAAAAGGTATGTGGCGTGATGGGAGGATATGATTTTCCCGTGCTCGGTACTGCAAAAGCGAGGTTGTAGAAAACGTCCTTCTCTTCGTAGTGAGCCACGAGAGTGTTATGGCCGAGTTTTGCAGCGGTGTCGATCGCGTCATAGATTCGTTTTTTGGCTTTAGGCGCAATCATGAGTCTGTCGATCACGAGGTGCAATTCGTTTCTCCTCTTGTTGTCAAAGGGAATATCCGCATCAAGTTCAAAAATTTCGCCATTGACACGGATGCGCAAGAATCCCTCTCGTAGGAGGCGATCTTTGAGAGATCCAAAATCCTCTGTGAGCTTTATGGGGGCAAGAATTTGTACTTTGGTTTTTTCAGGAAGTTGCATCAGCTGATCCAGGACGAATTCCTTACTGATCGACTCGATTTTTTCTCCCGTTTCGGGGCAATAGGGAGTGCCGAGATGAGCAAAAAGGACCCGCAAGTAGTCGTAGCTTTCTGTCATCGTACCAATTGTCGAGCGGGGATTGCCGGCATGCGCTTTTTGTTCGATGGCAATTGAGGCTAAAAGCCCATCAATCGATTCGATTTTGGGTTTGGGCATTTGCTTCACATACTGCCGGGCATAGGCCGACATCGACTCGGTATAGCGGCGTTGTCCTTCCGCATAGACAGTCTCGAAGGCTAGAGAAGATTTTCCTGAACCTGAGGGGCCGCTGCAAACAGTGATTTTCCCATGTGGAATCGAAACATCAAAGCCTTTGAGATTGTTTTGCTCAGCCTTTTCAATGTGGATGGCTTCGCATGTTTTTTCTTGTCTTTTTTTCCTTTTAGCTTTTTCAATTGGCTTCGGATGAAGGGCCTTGAAAACAGCTGTTCCTGTCGGTGTATCTTTTTTGGAAATAACCTCAGGAGTTCCCGTAGCAATGATTTCACCGCCATAGTCGCCCCCTTCTGGCCCTAAGTCGATGATCCAGTCGGCCGTTTTGACAAGATCCATGTTGTGTTCAATCACGAGGACTGTATTGCTTTTTTCAACGAGCTTTTGGAGCACTTCAATCAGTTTTTGGATGTCATGAAAATGGAGTCCCGTGGTCGGTTCATCGAGAATGTAGAGGGTCTTTCCAGTAGATGGGCGTGAAAGTTCTTTGGCCAGCTTGATCCTCTGGGCTTCTCCGCCCGAAAGGGTAGGAGAACTTTGCCCCAACTTGATGTAACCAAGACCCACTTCCTTTAGCATCGCCAGCTTCTTTTTGATGGCAGGGATTGCCTCAAAAAACTCAAGAGCCGTATTCACCGTCATCTCGAGCACCTCATAGATGTTCTTTCCTCTATAGAGTACCGAGAGAGTTTTGAGATCAAAACGCCTTCCGTGACACTCAGGACATTCTGTCCACTCATCTTCCATGAAGTCCATGTCGATTTTGGTCATCCCCATTCCTCCACAGGTAGGACAAGACCCTTCTCTGACATTGAAGCTAAAGCGGCCCGGTCTGTAGCCTTGCGCCTGCGCCTCCGGCAATTTGGCAAAGAGATCGCGGATGAGATCAAAAAGTTTGATGTAGGTCGAAGGATTGGATCTAGGTGTCCGTCCAATGGGGGATTGATCGATGGCAATCACTTTGTCGACATGCTTGATGCCTTTCAGAGATTTGTGTTTGCCCACTTTCATTTTGCCATGATGAAAAGTATTTGCAAGCGCTGGATAGAGGATGTCGGTGATCAATGACGATTTTCCAGATCCCGAAACACCAGTCACAGCGACAAACTTTTCGAGAGGGATTTTTACGGATACATTTTTCAGGTTGTGGTGTTTGGCTCCCACAATTTCAACGGTATTTTTTGCTGCTTTGCGCCGTTTTTTAGGGATCGGAATGCTCTTTTTTCCTGTCAGGTACTGCGCTGTGATGGAGCGGGGATTTTTCAAAAGAGCATCGAGACTGCCTGAGACGAGAATTTCTCCGCCAAATTTCCCCGCATAAGGTCCAACATCGACAATGTGATCAGCAGCCAAAATCGTCTCTTCGTCGTGTTCGACAACGATCACCGTATTGCCCCGATCGCAAAGAGCGCGGAGCGAGGCAAGCAATTTCGTATTGTCACGAGGATGCAGACCAATCGAAGGTTCATCAAGAACATAGGTTGCTTTAGAGAGTCCTGATCCGATTTGTGATGCAAGTCGAACTCTCTGCGACTCTCCACCTGACAAAGTAGGAGCAGTTCTTTCCAAGGTCAAGTAGTGGAGACCCACATCGCTGAGAAAAAAGAGTCTCTGACGAATTTCCTTCACCACCTCTTCTGCGATCAGTTTTTCCTCATTGTTCAATTTGATATTTTCGAAGAAAGCAAGCTCCTTTTCGATCGACAGAGATGTCAACTGGGGCAGTGTTTTTCCCAGAAAAGTCGTTGCGGCCGGGAAGGGGCGGATACGCGTGCCCTGGCAAGCTGAGCAGACCGATTCCTCCATCAATTCTTCCATATTGTTTTTATAAACATCAGAAGAGGCTTCTTGGTACCGTTTGCGCGCCTCATGCAGCACCCCGCGCCACTGGACATATTCGGTCCAACTTTGCCTCTTTTTCGGATGAATGAAGTGCATTTTGACCCATTTTTTTTCTGTCCCATGTAAAAAGACCTGCTTAGCCTTTTCCGAGAGCTGTTTCCACGGAGTGTGGACGCTGAAATGATACAAGCGGGCCAGATTGTCAAAAATATTGCCAAATCGGATCGTTTGGTAAGAGCTGGCTACCGAGCAGCAATCCTGGGAGATGCTCTTTTGAGGATCGAGGATCTTGTCTTCATCAAAGGCAAACAAAGTTCCGATCCCTTGACATTCAGGGCACATTCCCGATGGATGGTTGAACGAAAAATCCTGAGGTCCTAGCGGACCATAACTCAGACCCGATTTGGGGCTATAGGCATGCTGCGAAAAAAGTTCCTGGCGACCCGAATCGACATGCAAGATAGTGACAAGCCCTTTTCCCTCTTCAAGCCCCTGTGTCACCGCTTCAACGAGTCGCGATCGATCTTCCTCCCGTACAACCAAACGGTCGATCACGAGATCCAGATCGTGGGCCTTTTTCCCATCGATTGCGATATCATCCGTGATTTCGATGATTTCTTGATCGAGGCGGACGCGGGTATATCCCTTTCGAATCAGCTCAGCAAATTCCTCTTTGAATTCCCCCTTCTTTCCTCTTGCGAAAGGAGCTAAAACGATGATTTTGGCCTTTTCCGGGAGTTTTTGGATCTGGCGCAAAATCTGCTCTGTGCTCTGTGGGGTCACCTCTTCGCCGCTCACAGGACAGTGCGGTATGCCAACCCTTGCATAGAGAATGCGCAAGAAATCATAGATACCAGTCATCGTTCCCACGGTTGAACGGGGATTACGCCCGGCAGTTTTTTGCTCAATCGCAATCGTCGGAGAAATTCCCTCGATGAGTTCAGCCTTAGGCCGTGCCATCTCTCCTAGATGTCGCCGAGCATAAGTAGAAAGAGATTCGATATAGCGCCGTTGTCCCTCGACATAAATCGTGTCGAAAGCCAGAGAGGTCTTTCCGGAGCCCGAAACCCCAGTGAAAACAATTAACTGATTCGGGTCGAGGGTGAGATCTATCTCTTTAAGGTTATGAACCCCAACCTTTTTTAGAACAATTTTCCTTCCCATAGGCGACTATGATAAAAGTTGAGGCCTAGACTTGTCTACTGGAATCAGGTTAAAATAAAATTATGAGAAATCGAACAAAAATTATTTGTACTATCGGCCCATCGGTGAATTCCTATGAAAAAATCCTTGAATTGATCGATGCGGGGATGAATGTGGCTCGGCTCAACTTCTCGCATGGAACACATGCGGAGCATAAAAAGACGATCGACTACCTCAAAAAAGCGCGAGAAGAGAAAGAAGTCCCTCTAGCCATCATGCTCGACACCAAAGGACCTGAGATCCGGGTAGGCGTTTTAGAAAGCCCCATTTCCGTCGAGAAAGGAGAGCAACTCCTCCTGGTACGAGAAAATGATGGAAAAAACATCCCCATTGTTCCTGAAATCGCCCTCGATCCCCTTAAAAAGAAAGACTTTGTCCTCTTTGATGATGGCTATATTAGCTCCGAAGTAGTTGAAGTCACAAAAGAAGGCATTCTCGTCAAATTCCTCAATAGTGGCCAGATCCGCAGCCAAAAAGGGGTAAACATCCCTCAGGTTGAAATTCCTCTCCCTGCGATGACAGAGCAAGACATCCGCGATATCAAATTTGGTTGTGAGCAAGATGTCGATCTCATCGCTGCTTCTTTCATCCGCTCTCCTCAGCACGTCCGAGAGATCAAAGCCCTTCTTCTGAAGCAAAGCAAAGGGGACATTTTAGTCATCGCGAAAATCGAAAATATCCTTGGAGTGAATAATTTTGACAGTATTTTGCAAATGGCTGATGGGATCATGATTGCCAGGGGAGATCTTGGCGTCGAACTTCCGATTGAAGAAGTTCCCGTCTTGCAGAAAATGATGATTCGCAAATGCTTGCAAGCTGCAAAACCGGTGATCACAGCAACCCAAATGCTCGAATCGATGATTTATCATCCACGGCCTACCCGTGCCGAAGTATCTGACGTGGCCAATGCCATCTATGACAGCACGACAGCCATCATGCTTTCCGGGGAGACAGCAATGGGCAAATATCCCATTGAAACCGTCCTCCTCATGCGAAAAATTGTAGAAAAGGCAGAAAAAGATTTTCCCTACTTGGATTTTTTCAATCGCGATTCAAGAATTGGATCGCATGATCTCACCACATCTGTTGCTTTGGCCGCAGTGAAAACAGCCTATAGTTCAGATGCGAAGGCACTCTTTGTTTCGACCACAACTGGCTCCTCAGCATGGATTCTTTCTCGTTATCGCCCTGAAATGCCGATAATCCCCCTCACAGCAAATCCAAAAACCTATCATCAGCTGGCTTTGATCTGGGGAGTGATTCCTGTTGAGCCCTGCCAACCCAATGATGCAAATGAGGCCCTTGCGATCACAAGCCACTTTGCTCGCGAGCGCAATATCGTGCAATATGGCGATCTTGTCGTTGTGACCCTAGCCACCCCTTTTGGCATGATTGGAAATACCAATACGATGGTTGTAGAAAGCATTGGAGAAGTTCTAGTACGTGGAGAAACATCTGAAGGGCCCGAGATAGCCGGCGAGATACGGATCGTGCACACACCCGATGCCTACAGTACTCATATTGCTGCAGGCAAAATCGTCGTGATCACACAATTCAATGACACGTACGTTCCCGTTATCCAAAAGGCTAAAGGGATCATCCTACAAAATCTACCAGAAGATGAAGACTCTGAAATTGCTGCCGAAAATGAGGCAAAAAAACTAGGGATACCCTTGATCATCCGTGCCGATGGAGCGATGCGCCGTCTTCAAAATGGCCAAAGCATCATCATGGATCCTGAGAGAGGAACCGTGTATAAAAAAAGGCCTTCTTCAAGTCCTGAAGAAGACGCTTTTGGAATTTCTGATCCTAGGGATTAACGGGTTTTTCCTTATTTCAACCCTGAAAAGAATTCCTGCATCATCAAATATGAATTTCTCTTTTCCATTTCCTGTTCAATTTCTGTAAGCCGGTCCATAGCAAAAGGATAGTGATCTTTGAGATGATGAATTCTCACTCTAATTTCAATGATCTCTTCTTCGCTTTTAGCTAATCGAATTTGTTGTTGTAGTTGTCTGATCACACCAGACATACCCAGAGGAGTATCAAGTGGCAAAATAGGTTTCGATGAAGGAGTAGGAGGTGTGGGATCAATTTTCAAAGGTTTTTCTAAATCACTTATTAGCTCGGCTAGGTTCTGAATTTCTGATATTGGATCTTCTAGGTCAGTGCGCATCAAATTTTCTTCCTGAAAATCTTCGTTTATTCTTCTGCATGTTTTAAGAAATCCTCTGAAAAATGGAAGATAATATTGTTCCTTAACTCCATCATCTGTAATAGCTGCTTCTTGTTGATCTTTGATACTACCCATTGTAATGATGTATGGACGCTCACCAATGTGTTCTACATTTTTCTCAATTTCTTCACATAAAGTAAATAATGAGTCTATTTTTTTTTGTCGTTCAATGTCTTTGGGAGATATCTCAGGAGTTTCAGGAGGCGTTATAGAGCCTTCAGAGATTGACACAGAATCAGAGTAGGAAGTATCAGAAGCTGCTTCAGAAGATGATCCTATACTTGAAGTGGAAACTCTTTTCGATAGAAGATGTAGTTTTTCTTTTCCATCCACATCTGGTGGGCTAAAGCAAAAGAAAGATAAAATTCTGGCCAAAAAATCTCGAAACCGACTACTTGAAGCCTGGCCTTCATTTCCCCTTTCAATGGAGAGGCTAGGAGATCTATCAGTTGAATCAAATGTTATATTACTCATACAAATTACTAAGTTTTAAAAATGATTTTAGGATATTAGGCTCAGGACCACTTTCTTAGATGGAGTATCGACAGACTTCGAATCCCTCGATTCCTTGTTGAGTGGCTTATAAAGTTTTCTACGACGAGAATTCCCACCGCCACTGGAAGATGTAATCCTTTTCACCCGTTTGGGATATTGTCCCTCCTCTTCGTCACGAACACGAAAGCGTTTTTTTAAAATACTGCTAATCCTTTTCGGTGCGCGTGAGGGTGCCATCCCTGGGTTTTTTTTCCCAGCTTGAGGCTGTCTAGGTCTTTTAGTACTGAATGTAACACTCATTATTATTGTCTTCCTTTATTTTATACCTTAATTATACAATAATTTTTAATTAATGTCAAATTATTAATTACACTATACTAAGCGTATCTTTTTTAGCGTAAGGAACTTAAGAAAAACTAGCTAAGGAGAGAAAACAAAGCGCAGCTGTCTCAGCGCGAAGGACATACGAATGGATGCGAACTCCTTGAGTATGATGAGAAAGGAGCGTTTTTTCCTCTGAGGAGAAGCCTTTTTCGGGCCCGACAAAAAGGGTGATATTTCCCTTAGGAGGTGTAAAGGATTCTTCTGAATGACGGTCCCCGAAAAACCGGTTCCCCGGCGGAAATTCTTTCCAATCGGCAAGAAGAGGCATGATGCGAATTTCAGGCAAATCGAGTCTTCCGCACTGTTTGAGGGCAGAAACGGTGAGATGCTGGCAACGTTTTATCTGGGTAGGAGAAAGGCCTTTTTTTTCGCTTTTTTGGCCGGGAAAAAGCAGAAAAGCAGTGGCTCCGAGCTCGGTACCTTTTTCAATGACGAGATCGAGATTTTTGGGTTTTAGAAGTGCCTGAGCAAGAATGAGTTGCCGCTCTGGAGGAGGGCCTTCGATCACTTTTGAGAGGGTGAGAGTCGCTGTCTCTTTGTCGAGGTGAGTAAGGAGAGCGTGGCCAAGCTGGTTTTTGCCGTTGACGAGTTCTATGGTCTCTCCAATCTCTCTTCGCATGACGCGAAGATGTCGTAGTTCATCTCCTTTGAGGTAAACTGTGAGCCCTTTTTCAAAAGTATCTTCAAGAAAAAAGCGATTCTCAGGCATTTCTCACCAGCTTTTCGAGGGCATCGATATCCTTGGGATGGGCAACGACTTGCGTAGCACGTTTTTTGTAGTGACGATCGATGCGAAAGTTCCCGGTGAAATTGTAGATCAACTTAAAGCGAAAATCATCATGCAAAACTTCACTGAGATGAGTATATGAGTGGATTTCTTCTTGGAGAAGGATTTTTTCGCGCAGTGCTTTGGGTACGAAAATGGTGATTTTTTCACGGGGATAAAGAGCGCGCAATCGGGGGAGCTGCTCAATGAGTTTTTCATCTTCGGAAAGAAAAAGAGCCAGGCTATCTTGTCTGTAGGGGCGTTTGATGCGATCGAGAGTCTGTTGTTTCCAACGGTTATGGATCCAGAGCCACTCTTCGGGGCGTTTTCGGATGCTTTCTTCAAAAAGGCAAAGGGTCTCTTTCATCAGGCGATCCACTTCTTGCTCCTTAGGAATGTCGGGATTGGGATAGATGGCTTTGCTGTAGTGAATCCGGTATTTTCCTTTTTCGCGGCGGGTCGTTGCGACAATGATGGGCGTCCCAGTTTTATAGGCGAGCATAGCAGGTGCAGGGGAGGTCCATGCTTCCCGACCCAAAAAAGAGCTAGAAAATCCGCTGTCAGGCATCCCTTGGTCGCCAACGATGCCGAGAAAGGCTCCGCGTTTTAGGCCGCGCAACCCCTCTTTGATCCCATTTTTTGGCGTGATGATGGTCCCGCCGAATTTCTGCCGGATTTTTTGGATCCAATCGTAGAGGTAATGGTTTTTGATTGGGCGGCCGATGGCAACTCCATGCATACGACTTGTCCCTTCGAGGAAAAGGAGTTCCCAGTTGGATTGATGACCGCAAAAAAAGATGATTCCTTTGCCTTTTGCCATGATGGCATTTGCCTCTTCAGGATTTTCGGCAAGAGCAATCCGGGAAATGTCGGTTTCGCGGGCGAGTTTGGGATACTCGAGACAGGTGATCATCAGGCTTTGGATACTGGTTTTTGCAGTTTTTCGAATACAAGCATTGGAAAGTCCGAGATCCGAAAGAGCCAAATTGCTAAGAGCTCGTTTCCTGAATTTGGGAATCAGATAGTAGGCGAGACTGCCGAGGTGTCTGCCAAGGAAATGAATCACCCGATAGGATAGAAAAGCGAAGGGGAGGGTGAAAAGACGGATGATCAAGTAAGAGATAAACATTTTTCGAGGTAGGTGTTGAGTTGCGTGGAAAAATCAAGATAGTGGACCGAATTGCGCACTTTTATCGCATTTTCGGGAGTTTTAGGGTGTTTTAAAGCGATTTCTAGCGCCTGTTGCATGGCAGCTTCGTCGCCTAAATTTTCGATGATGCATCCATTTTCTTTGGTAAGGACTTCACATCCTCCATTGGTTTTGGAAGAGACGACAAAAAGCCCCATGGCAAGTGCTTCGACAGTCACATTGGCGAAAGGATCATAGAAAGATGGAATGACAAGGCAATCGGCTTTTTGCAAGTAAGAGCAGATATCGCTTTTTGGGCCGCAAAAGGTCACGTTGTGAGAAAGGCCAAGTTTTTCAGCTAGATTGCAAAAACGCTTTTGGTGTTTGTCATAGCCCACGACAGTGAGGTGGAAAACCTCTCGTGGAAGGTTTCGTAGTCCCATTAAGAGTGGTCGAAGCCCTTTCCTCTCAAAATTGTTTCCGAGAAAGAGAAATTGATAGCAATTGGTGCGGGGAGTGTTGATAGAGGAATCAAATTCGGCTTGCCACTTCTGCCATTCAACCCCGTTATGGACAACGATGATCTTGCTTGGATCAATGACATAATGGGACAAAATCTCCTCTTTTACGAGATGCGAGTTTGTGAAGAGAACTTTTAGCTCAGGATGTTCAAAGCCGGTTTTTTCAATATGGAGAAGGGAGCTATGCAGAGGGTTGAGCATGTGCCGAAAGCACTTCCATTTGGGTTCGAATTTTTTTCGATGCAAAAGAAAGCTGCGATGAACCCCTGATCCGGCTCTTAGGTGTGTTTGGAACCGGTTGCGATCGAGTCCAAAGACAATATCCGATGGATGTTTTTTGAGATACTTTTCGCAAAATCCTTCAAAATCCCACAGTTTGCTCACACTGGTTTTGCTTTTTAGAGCGAAACTGATCACTTCAAAAGGAAAGTTCCCTTCTACAGGTTCGGTCGTAAGAACTCTGACGTTGCACCCTTTTTGGTGGAAGGCATGGGCGAGAAGGCGGGCGTATTTTTCAGCCCCTCCTTGCTTTGTGAAAGAGCTTTTGAGTAGTGTGATTAAGCGGGTCATTCTTTGAGGAAATAATTGGAGTTATGCAAGATTGAAGTCCCTTCTTCAATGAGTACTTTTTTGTTTTCGAGTTTGACATTCAGTTCGAGACGTTTGTCATCTGATGTATAAAGCTGGAAGCGATTCATATAGCTTCTGAAGCGGTTGCGCAAATATTCTTCGCGAACAAGGGGTTGTAGATCGCGGACTTCATCATCCGAGACATCAGACATCGTGAGTGAAATGTAGCGGTCTTCAAGAAGGCGTGGGTTGATGAATTCGACACTCCAGTTGAGAGATTGGTTATCTTTTGAGGGATCAACAGTAATGCTGAGTTGGATCATTTGCTCAGCGATTCCCACAAAAACCTTCGAGACTCCTTTCGTAGAAAGGGGTTGTGAGAAGACAAAAAGATCATTCATCTTTTCAATGAGGGGACTTGCTTGCCAACTCACTGTTTTAGGATTGTACGTTTTGAGTCCTTCCGTTGGGAAATACAGGGTAACAGGGATACGCGAATGGATCGGAATGAGGGAGATGCGGACAAAATCGATTCGCAAATCTTTAGCTTTCGGGTCGTCGATTTCAATTGGGGTCTCTGAAAGGAGGGGAATCAGAGCTCTCTTCCACTGGTCGGGCACAAAAAAGGCCACTTCATCGCCATGTGTCGAATCGGAGCGGGAACGCAAAGCATCCAGTTCAGCTTTTGAAATATCATTCAAATCAAAAGTGAGGCGAACCCCGCGTGTTTTGAGCCGTTTGACGATCTCTTCGGGACCGCTCACATTGAGACTGAGTTGGTAAGGCCAGACATCTAGAAATTGATACCCGTTGGGGGGCTCACCAATTGGCTTTGTGATGAAGATAGGGATTTTTTCAGAGACCAGTTTTGTCATCTGAATGAAGCGGGTCGTAGGGGTAACGCGCGTGACCCCTTTGTTGAGATCGATTTCAGGATTGACCGAAGTGAGATTGCGTCTCGTGATATCAGCAACCCAATCCTCATTACGATTTTGGGCATCAATCACCACCTCGAGGTCGTTTGAAGTGAGATCATCCAAGAGGGTTTTATTTCCAGAAAGTGTCAGAGTGACTCTTTTCGTCAAAGTTCCATTGCTCTGTAAATCGACAATCGTTTTGCCTGAAGGGATATTGATCACCCGAATAGGAATATTTGTGAAGGGGCGCGAAGTGATCAAAGACTGATCGACCATGTACCAGATAAAAATGGCAAGAAAGATCGAAATCAGCTTTCGTTTCCAATTATCGAGAAAAAGCCTGCGCAGGAGAGTCTTCATTGCTTGATCCACTCCTTAAGCTTGAATTTTCCTTTCATCTCCTTATCCTGAGGGGGAGTAAAAATACTGCGGATGATGGCTTTAAAGCGGTCAATTTTGACCCCGCGAGTCATCACCCCTTCCCTAGCAATAGAGATCTTTCCAGACTCTTCCGAAATAGCGATGATCAGTGCGTCCGTCTGTTGACTGAGGCCTAAAGCAGCTCTATGCCTGGTCCCCATCGAACGGGTGAGTTGAGAGCCCTCTTCAGCAAGCGGGAGAATCACTGCAGCCGCAACGATGATTTGCTGACGGATGATGATTGCCCCATCATGCAAAGGAGTTGTCGTGGCAAAAATCGATTCGAGTAATTCGGGAGTGAAATTAGAATTCAAAAGCACAGCCTTATTGGCATATTCTTGGAGAATATCTTTATGTTCGAGAACGATCAGCGCTCCAATCCGCCTTTCAGCCATACGATAGACCGAATTGGTTAAGTGATCTAAAAACCGATCAAACTCGGTAAATTCCTTAAAGCGCCGCCCCTTTAAATTCAATTTGGAAAGAGCAACTCGTAGTTCAGGTTGAAAGATGATCACAATAGAAAGGAGCAAAATATTTGAAACAGCAATCAAGATTTGGCGCAAAACGGGAAGTTTAAACCATGAGGAAAAGGCCAAAATCAACAAAAAGGCCATAAGACCAATGAGAAGGTCTCTGGAACGGCTATTCCAAAAGAAAGAAAGAACATAATTGAGCATGATCGCAAGGATCAAAATCTCAATGAATGGTGCAATGGAATGGAACATACCTACAATCAATTTATTTAGCTTAGGGCAATTCTGCGTAAATCCACAAAAAAGTCAAACACTTAATGGGTGCTCTGGCAACTTTGAGGGAAACCCGACAACAGCTTCATAACACTCGATCAAATGGTTCACCCCATTCATCGCTCTATGTGGCTTTTTTTCAGGGGGGAGGGAGTAAGTATCAGAAATTTTGTCTTTCGAAACCCCCGTCTGCCAAGGAAAGGGCTCTTTGCGAATATGGATTGCCCAATACATCGAAGCGAGGTCGAGCCAATGATAAGGCCAGTTCATGGACTCTTGCATGTCAGGATCGACGAGTTGTGAAAAAAAGGCCCGATCAAAGGAGGGATTTTGGCAGATAAATACCGCTTCTCCTCGTTTAATTCCAATGTTCGCAAAATCAGCGATAATCGCACTCGCAACTTCCTCAGGAGGAGTGCCAGTGCATATCGTCTTCCAATCAAAACCGTTGATTTCAAGACTTTTTTTATCGCTTCGATCCCAATTCAGAGGACTTTGTTCAATCACAATTTCATAAGCATGATGCAGCTGTTTTGTTTCAATGTCGATGATCCTGTATGCGAGTTCCAGTATGCAATGCTTATGAGGGTTTAAGCCATTAGTTTCTGTATCTAAAAAAATCCCTAGCATTTTCCGTTTTCCAAACCCTTAATCTTAACACCAAAAACTTGATTCTTCAATCAAAATCATTTAGGTTACAGAAAATGGAGGAATTTTATGGAATTTGAGACAGGAATTACAAAAGAGACAAGAGCCACAATCAGCGGAGCTCTTTCCAAACTTCTCGCTGATACCTATGTACTCTATGTCAAAACGCAAAATTTCCATTGGAATATCCACTGTCCGGAATTTTTTTCCCTCCACAAACTCTCTCAGGAACAATACGAAGAGATGGCGGAAGCCATTGATGAGATTGCTGAGCGAGTCCGAGCTCTCGGATTTTATGTGGAAGGATCGATGGAATCTTTCCTAAAACTTTCCTCATTTACGGAAGAGCACGAAGTGAATCCCAAACATATCTATCTTGAACATCTCATCAAAGCTCATGAAGCCGTAATTCGAGATTGTCGCGCATTAGGACAACTGGCTGAGGATCACCATGATCATGCCACTGTCGATTTAATGGGACGCCGCCATAATTTCCATGAAAAGGCGAGCTGGATGCTCCGCGCAAGCCTTTGAAAAAAAATTATACCATCCGCTCACTGAGTTCACAGAGAAATATCCTGATCAAAATTCCTCTGTGCTCTCTAGAGACCGCAGCGAACGGGTGGTGAATCATTTTTTAACTCATTGAGGTTTCTTGCTTCTTCCATCAAAGAAGTGGTATACTTCCTTTGGTATGGCGCAAAGTATTCAAAAATTTCGTGAAATTGTTTTTCAACTCCTCTATAGTCGCTGTTTTGAAGCAGATAGCGGGGAGTTGTCGCTTGTGATGCGCCTTCATGCCATCCCAAAAAAGCGTGCACTGGAGGCTGAAAAACTAGCTAGTGCAATTTGGGAAAAACATGAAGAACTGGACCTGCTCATTGCTGATAAGGCAATCGATTATGACTTAAAACGGATTACCCGGATTGAGCGATCGATTTTGCGCCTTGGGCTTTATGAGCTTCTTCATACCGATCTCCCCGATAAAGTGGCCATGGCTGAAGCCGTGCGCTTAACGCGCAAATTTGCTACAGCTGAAGGAGGAGGGTTTGTCAATGCTATTCTCGATGCAGTATACCATGACCAGGGGAAAACTCAGGGTGAAGCCATTTCAGAAGAACAAGTCACTTGCTGAGTTCTCCACATTTGGAATTGGGGGCGCAGCGCATTTCTTTACAGAAATAGAAACGATCGAAGATCTCCAAGAAGTCTTGCAGTATTGCCACCAGCACAAGCTTCCCTTTCACATACTCGGAAAAGGCTCGAATTCTCTGTTTCATGATGAAGGATTTGATGGCCTTGTCATCCTCAATAAGATCCAGTTTTGCGAAATGACAGGTGCTGAGATCTATGTGGGAGCGGGCTATTCCTTTTCTCTTTTGGGAATCAAAACGGCCCGTAAGGGCCTTTCTGGCCTCGAATTTGCTTCAGGGATTCCCGCGTCAGTTGGAGGAGCCATTTTTATGAATGCTGGAGCCGGAGGACCCGAGACCTGCGACGCCCTTCAAGAAGTCACTTTCATTGATGAGAAGGGCGACAAAACAATCTTTGCCCGTGAAGATCTTGACTTTTCCTATCGCTATAGCTCCTTTCACAAAATGAGGGGAGTCATTGCCGCTGCCCGCTTTGTATTGACTCCATCGGCTACCGCTCGCCAAAAACAACTTGAAATTGTAGCCTATCGAACCAAAACCCAGCCCTATAATGAACACTCGTGCGGCTGCATCTTCCGCAATCCAGAAGGAAAAAGTGCAGGCGCTCTGATCGAAAAATGTGGTTTGAAAAATGCACAAATTGGCGGGGCAAAAGTCTCGTCCCTTCATGCCAACTTCATCATCAACACAGCCCGTGCAAGCGCTAAGGATGTACTTGATCTTGCGAAATATGTGAAGAAAAGCGTAAAAGAGCAAACGGGAATTGAATTGGAAATGGAACTTAGGACAATTCCGAAAAAATATGAATGATTTTCGCGCTGATCTGCATTGCCATAGCAACTGTTCCGATGGCACAATGAGTCCTGAGGAGCTCATTTTTCATGCCAAAGAAATCGGCCTTTCGGGATTGTCTATCACCGACCACGACACCATCAACGCTTATGAAAAAGCGATCCCTGCGGCAAAAGAAGCGGGCATCGCCCTAGGACCGGGAGTGGAATTTTCTTCGGTAGATGAGGGGAAAAGCATTCATATTCTGGGGTATGATTTTGATTTGCAAAACCCAGCCCTTCAAGTCTTTTGCAAAAGACATATCGAAAGGAGAAAAGTGCGTAATGAACGGATCCTTGAAAAGCTTGCTTCGCGAGGAATCATCTTGGATCGCGAGCAATTACAACAGGAGATCGCAAAAGGGCATCCTGTGGGACGGGTTCATATTGCTCTTGCTCTTGTCCAAAAAGGAGTTGTCAGGTCCATCCAGGAAGCTTTCTTGCGTTTTATCGGCGATGGAAAACCCTGCTTTGATTCAGGCATTCCCATATCGACCGATGAGACCATAGAAATACTCCATGAAGCGGGAGGAAAAGTCTTCATTGCTCATCCCCATTTGTTTCGCAATGCAAAACAAGTAGAAATGTTGCTCAAAAAACCGTTTGATGGGATAGAATGCTATTATTCAAAATGCTCTCCCAACCAAGAACACAAGTGGGTCAAAAAAGCACAGGAAAGAGGACTTTTAAAAAGTGGAGGTTCAGACTTTCATGGAACTGTTAAACCGGGAATTCCTCTAGGATGCTCATGGGTAGATCAGACAACTTTTGAACAGATATTTCAGAAACATAGATGTTGTTGATAGAAAAATATAAAGAAACCATTCACGAACTTTTTCAAAGAAAGCCAGGAAAAAACTCTAAAGATTGTTCCATTATGCGTGCCATCCTGCCGTGTTATGACAATCCACAAGATGCGTATCCCATCGTGCATATAGCCGGCACAAATGGAAAAGGCCAAGTTGCAGCCAAAATGGCCTTTGCCCTGCAAAATGCTGGATATAAAGTAGGTCTTTTTATCTCTCCGCATTTATACGAATACGAGGAGAGAATCACAATCAACGGCCAGAAAATTTCAAAAGAAAAAGTAATGCAGTACCATAGGGAACTTGATGAACTGCTCACAAGCCTTTCTGCCCGCCCCCATTTTTTTGAATGCACCACAACCTATGCCTTTCGCTATTTCAAAGAAGAGCAGGTTGATATCGCGATCGTAGAAACAGGTCTGGGAGGAAAATGCGACTCAACAAATGTGATTCTGCCCATTCTATCTGTGATCACATCTGTAAGTTATGACCATATAGAGTACTTAGGATCGACCTTAGAAGATATCGCAGAACAAAAAGCGGGAATTATTAAGCAAAATGTTCCTGTAGTCGTCGGTTCAAGGGCAAAATATCTCCCCATTTTCCGCAAAGCAGAAGAGTTGTCCGCTCCCATCCATATCATTGAAAAAAAATCATGTTTTTATGACACAGAAAACCAGATGATTGCCAATGAAGCGCTCTCTATCTTAAGAGGGCGTTTTCATTTAGAAGATAAGCACATCCAAGCGGGCTTGAAAATCAGTTTGCCTTGTCGATTCGAAAAGAAGGGAAATATTATCTATGACGTTGCACATAATCCAGATGGGTTTTCAAGACTCTCGAATGCCCTGGAATATCACTATCCTTTTCGCAAATTTCGTTTTGTTATCGGGTTGAGTCGTGGGAAAGATGTGAAAGGATGTCTTCAAAAAATCGAAAAAAATGCCCATTTTGTCCACTTCGTGCAAGCACAAAAAGAAAATACATACACTCCAAATGAATTTGCGGAAGTCTTTCAGAAGATTTCCACCTGTCCTTTTAGCGTAGAGGAAAGCGTGCTTGAAGGATTTCAGAAAGCAAAAGCTCTCACAAACAAGAAAGACATCCTCGTTGTTTGTGGGAGCTTTTTTATCATGAGCGAAACCATTTCACCCATAAGCAGGCCTAAGCCTGGAGGACATGAATGACCGCTGGCTTTTTCTCTTCCCACTCACTGCAGGGATCGCCATCGGCAGTTTCAAGAAGAATTTTCACCATTTCCTTGGGAAAGTTCATTGCAGCGTCAAGACGAGCTCTTTGACCTGAGGTTAGACGGCAGCGAATGAAGTTTAAGCGCACATACCCCTCTTTTCCCCGTTTGTGGTGAACAAGATCGGCAATTTCATAGAGCTCCATTGCAAGCTCTGCTTCCTCAGGATCCACAAAAGTATCCGTTTGAAAGACAGCTTGCATTAAGAGCATCTTGAGATGCAAAATCAGCTGCAGATGTACCTTCGATGCCGCTTTAGACGTCTGAAGAATTTCATCTGCATAATCCGTGAGTTTGAGCGCCAAATGAATGATTTTACGATGCTGCAGGGAAGGCCGCCGATGCTTGAAGAGAAAAAGGACATTGTGCCGAAGCTCATGGACCTGACTGGCAATCTCTTCCATTTTCCCCGTTGTGAGAGATTGCGAAAGATCGATGGCTTCCTTTGAGATCAAAGAAATCTCAAAATCCTCAAACCTCTCTTCCACCTTCCGGTATAAAGAAATAATTTGACTCTCCATCTCTTCAATTTGCGAAAAAAGCTGTCTGGCTCCTCTTTGGGCATGCGCAGCATTGTCTCGCAGCGTGTGCATGGTATTTTGCAAACTTTCCAGTTCCTTGTGCATCTGGACACGCTTTTGTTGCGTGACCGTTTCTTCTTTCACTTGACCTTCAAGTTTTTGGACCTGTTGGCTTAATTTGCAGAAGTTTTGGAATATATTATCTGAAATGATATTAGGCATTATTAAGAACACCTCCATTCTTTTATCGTATATCTTAAATATAACACATTTACACTATCTTTACAATTCCTTAACATTATTTTAATATTAGGGAGTGTTGAGTGTTAGGGATTAAAAGATTTGCTTAACGAAAGTTTTTTTGCAGAAGAAGGAGGCTTGGGGCTTTTTGCCGATTTTTCCACTGATGATGGCAGATAGTCCATCTCTTAGGATCCAAGCCACTCGCAACCCCTAGAAGGGCTTTTTCCTCATGAGCACCCTCAGGATGCCCAGGATAGCAAGTTAGGCTGATCAAGCCCCCAGGAAGGACGATTTCCATGGCTCTCGATAGACTTTCGAGAGTGGAAGAAGAAAGGGTTGTCAACTCCTTGTCGCCACCCGGTAAATAGCCTAAGTTATAGACAATCAATGAAATAGGTTTTTCATTCGCGCTCTTCGGAAAATCCACATGACTTTGGCAGAAAAAGTGCACATGGGAAAGATCCTGAATCAGAGAACGGGTATTTTCAATGGCCTTTTCCTGAATATCGATAGCAATGACACCTGCGCAGATCTTTGCTAAAAAAAGCGTATCATAGCCATTGCCACAAGTGGCATCAATTGCCCAGGAGTCTTTCTGAGCCACCTTTTGCCAATATTGATGGGCCAGATCTAGATGAGAATGGAAAGTGACCGATTGCCTTTTCTCTTCCATGGAATTAGAATTTAGCATATCATCAGCTGGTATTTTGTGGGATATTAGCTCAGTTGGTTAGAGCGCCACGTTGACATCGTGGAGGTCAGCTGTTCGAGTCAGCTATATCCCAACTCTATGAATAAGTCCGAATGTCAAGCTGCTGCCATCCTTTTAGGAGCAGCAATACGCAAAACCTTTCCTCATATTGTCTTTTTGGGCTCTGGTGTAGATGAAGAGGGCTTTTATGCCTCATTTCGCGACACAGCTCCCTTTCAGGAGATCTATTTCCCCATGCTTGAAAAAGCAATGAAAGAATGGGGAAAGCAAAAACTACAGATGCGAGAAATGCTCGCATCGAATGCAGCTGAACTTTTTACCCATAAAAATGAAGAAATTTTAGCAGAAACCCTTCGAGGATCTAAGGGAGTGGTGAAAATTGTACAAGTCGATGAGTTCTTCGATTTTGTCGATAAGCCTATAAAATATTCTCCCCATTTTTCTCTTTTGGGATTTCGCCAAGACGGAGCAGAAGTGCGAGTCTATGGAGCTGCTTTTTCGACCCAAAAGGAATTGAAAAACTTTTTAAAACTTCATCGACAATATGCGGAAAAGAACCACAAATTTCTTGGCAAAGCACTCGAACTTTATGAAGGAAGCTTTTGGCATCCCCGAGGGATGAAGCTCCTCCATATTTTGATGGAGAAATGGAGAAACACCCTTTCTGCTTTTGGTTTCGAAGAAATCAGAGGGGAAAATCCAAAAGAATATTTTACCCTCTCCGGTCGTAAACAGTTTTGTTTTTTCCATAATTTGGAAGACCATATTTTTTCATTTGAAAACGAGGATCTGATTTCTTGCTTGCAAATCATTGAAAAATGGATGATAATTTTTGACTTTGAGGCCAAGTGGGTATTATTGCCTTCTCGGGAAAAAAATATCTCACAGGCCTTAAAGAAATGTAAAATTGACTATGTGGAAGGCGAGACGAAAGGGTTAAAACACCAAAGAGTCGAGCTCCACATTGCCGATGGACTTGGCCGCTTTAAGTGTGGCCCTTTTCTGGAGTGCGAAAAGGAAAAGATTTCCTTTTCACTCTTCGGGAATCTAGCTGATTTTGTGGCATTGATTCTCGAGAAAACCGAAGGGGAGTTGCCCTTTTGGATGAGTCCAGAGCAAGTGCGGCTTTTGCCGCTAGGAAATAGAAATTTTGAAAACGTATTGGAAATTTTTCGTAAGACTCAGATCAAATATGCAATTGATCGAGATGACTGCCCATTGAAAGAAAAAATGCATCGGGCATTGCGCGTGAAAGTCCCTTATGTTATTGTATTTGGAAAACAAGAGGAAGAAGCAGGGGAAATGAAAATTCGAGCCTATGGCTCCAGCCATGATCATTTATTGACAATAGAACAGATGAAAAATTTCTTAGCGGAGCGAAACCTTGAGAGTCAATAGGCAAATCCGTGCCTCACAAGTGCGTGTGATTGATAAAAATGGAAAGCAAGTAGGGGTTATCGCTATTCAGCAGGCACAGGCATTAGCCGACGCTGATCATCTCGATTTAGTCGAAATTTCACCGAAAGCGCAGCCTCCTGTTTGTAAAATTATTGATTACGGAAAGTACCGATATCAACAGACAAAAAAAGAAAAAGAAAGCAAAAAGCTACAACATCAAGTAAAGATCAAAGAGGTCAAAGTCAAGCCCAATACCGATCAGCATGATCTTGCATTCAAACTCAAGCGTGCAAGATCGTTTATTGAAAAGGGAAATAAAGTACGCCTCACTTGCATGTTTCGAGGACGCGAGATGGCCCATCCTGAAGTGGGCAGAAGAGTGATCCAAAAGATGCTGGAAGGTCTTGCCGATGTTGCCACACCAGAAGCCTTTCCCAAACAAATGGGAAGAAACCTATCAGTTACCTTGGCTCCTGGCGTGAAGAAGATGAAGGAGAAAAAAAGTGAAAGTAAAAATGAAGCCCAAAAAAGCGGCAAAAGCGCGATTTAAAGTCACAGGGACTGGAAAATTGATGCGACGTCGTCCTGGCAAGCGACATATTTTGACAAAAAAATCCTCCAATAGAAAAAGACGCATGGGCAAAGATGCTGGCGTCGCTAAAACAAATGAAAGTATGTACGCCCGATTGATAGGAGCATAAAAAATGACAAGAGCAAGTAATGCAGTAGCAAGACATCGCAAACGCAAAAGGCTTATGAAACTTGCGAAAGGATTTGTTGGTGACCGCAAAAATCACCTCCGATTGACAAAAGATGCGGTCATGTCAGCACTTTCCTTTAGCACACGCCATCGCAAGTTGCGTAAACGCGATTTTAGGAAACTTTGGATTATACGTATTGGCGTCGGAGCCAAAATCAATGGCCTTTCTTACAGCAAAATGATCGACGGATTGCAAAAATCCGGGTGCAGTTTGAATAGAAAGATGCTTTCAGAGATGGCCATCCACGATCCTGAGAGCTTTGCCACTATCGCAGACGAAGCGAAAAAAGCATTAGCCTAAAACCAAATATGGCGGCTTTTATCAAGCCGCCTTTTTTTGTATGGAAGAAAAAGTCCTTTCCCTCAAAAAAGCCTTCCAAAAAGATTTGCAAGGTGTCAAACATTCCAAAGATATTGAACAGCTCAAAGTGAAATATTTGGGAAGAAAGGGACCTGTGCAAGGCCTCATGGTAGACTTGCGCAATGTTGATCCTGAAAAGCGCCCCCGCGTGGGAAAAATAATCAATGAGCTCAAGCAAGAAATCACTCACCTCTGTGAGCAAGCTGCGGAGACCTTTTCCCAAGCAGAAGAGACCAAAAGACTCGAGCAAGAAAAAATCGACATCACCCTGCCAGGCAAGCGTGCCTATCTAGGACGCCACCACCCCGTTCGGCTCATGCTCCGCGAAGTCATCGATATCCTGATTGGGATGGGCTTTTCCGTCCAATGTGGCCCCGAAATCGATTCCGATTGGTACAATTTTGAAGGTCTCAATTATCCTCCCGACCATCCTGCTCGGGACATGCAAGATACCTTTTACATCAACGAGCATTTCCTCCTCCGCTCCCAAACCTCCAACGTACAATTACGCACCATGGAAGGGCACAACCCTCCCATCCGCATCATTGCCCCAGGCACCGTCTTCCGCAATGAAAACATCAGCGCCCGATCCCATGTCTTCTTCCACCAAGTAGAAGGGCTCTACATCGATCGAGACGTCTCCTTTGCCGATCTCTTTGCCACCCTGGAAGAATTCTGGAGCAAGCTCTTCAAAAAGAGCGTAGAAATCCGTTTCCGCCCCAGTTTTTTCCCTTTTGTCGAGCCAGGGATCGAGGTTGATCTTCGCTGCACAGCCTGCGACGGAAAAGGATGTCGCCTATGCAAGCAAAGCGGGTGGTTAGAAGTCTGTGGAGCCGGCATGGTCCATCCCGAAGTCCTCAAAAACGGCGGAATAGATCCTCATGAGTATTCGGGCTATGCGTGGGGCCTTGGAATCGAACGGGCCGCCATGCTCCGTTATGGGATCAATGACATCCGCATGTTTACAGAAAACGACATGCGCCTCCTCGAACAATTTTAAATATGCTCCAACTTGATCAAATCTCCCTTCACTTTGGAGACCGCATCCTTTTTGATGATGTCTCTCTCAATCTCTCCAATAAGTACCGCTATATCATTGTCGGGGCCAACGGCAGCGGCAAATCCTCCTTTCTTACCCTCCTTGCTGGTGAGCGGACACCCACCCTCGGCGAGATCCACCGTCCCAAATCGGCAATCATGGGATGGATGCGTCAAGACCATCACAAATATGACCATCTTTCCCTTGTCGAAGTGGTCATCAAAGGCCGAGAACCCCTCTGGGAAGCCATGCAAGCCAAAAAAGCCCTTCTCGATTCGCCAGAATGGGGCGATGCAGAAACAGAGCGACTCTCTAAAATAGAAGAGCGCGTTGCCTGCCTGGATGGCTACCGAGCAGAAGCAGACGCTGAAAGCCTTCTCATTGGGCTCGGCATCGAAGTACAAAAGTTTAAAGACCCGCTCAAACAACTTTCAGGAGGATGGAAGATGCGAGTCCTCCTTGCGCAACTCCTCTTTACCCACCCGGACATCCTTCTTCTCGATGAACCGACGAACTATCTCGACATCAAAAGCATTGCCTGGCTCGAGAGCTATCTCACCCAATCCTTTCATGGACTTCTCCTAGTCGTGTCTCACGACGAGCGTTTCTTGCAAAACGTCGGCACATGTGTTCTCGATGTCGATTATGGGCAGATACAAAACTATCCCGGCTCCTATAAACAGTTCTTGCTGAAAAAGCACGAAATTGCCGAGCAGAAAGCCAAAGAATATGCGCAAGTGGAAGCAAAAGCCAAACACATCCGCCGTTTTATCGAACGTTTTAAAAATAAGCCTTCCAAGGCAAGGCAAGCGATGTCTCGTGAAAAAATGCTCGAAAAAATGAAATGGCCCGAACTGGGCCGCTCCTCTCGCAAACACCCTTCCTTTTCCTTCAAGTCTGAACGACCAAGTGGACAAATTCCTCTCAAAGCGACCAATTTGTGCAAAATCTACGATCCCGACATTTTGATTGGGCCTCTCACCTTAGAAGTGATCCGTGGGGATCGAGTTGCATTCATTGGAGCCAATGGGGGAGGGAAGACCACCCTTGTCCATATGCTCATTCAACAACTGACACCTGATGATGGGACCGTAAAAATCGGTCACAATGTCAAAATGGCCATCTTTTACCAAGAGCATAAGCACCTCTTTCAAAAGAATGAAACCGTCCTGCAATGGCTCGAAGACCAAATCCCTGCACTGGCTGAGGAAAAACGTCGTCAAATCCTCGGTGCCATGCTTTTTCGGCCTGAAGATATCAACAAAAAGATCACCATGCTCAGTGGGGGAGAGATGGCTCGACTACTTCTTGCTAAAATCATGCTCATAAAAGCAAATGTCCTCGTCCTCGACGAGCCCACCAACCATCTCGATCTCGAGTCCAAAGAGGCCCTTGCCGATGCCTTGCGACAATTTGCAGGAACGATCCTCTTTGTCAGCCATGATCGCGATTTTATCGATCGGGTTGCCACTCGTAAAATCTCCGTTCATCGAGATGAAATTGCTGAAATCTCTTAAAACAACCACTTTATTATAAGGAGATTGCGATTAAAATTTAGACAATTTGGAAATTCAATTTACAAATTGTCTACTCAATCCATGGAAATAATTTGCTGAAAATCTAGCGAATTTTCTTGCAATTTTGCATTCAAAATGCAAAATTGCAAGAAAAAGAAGGTGAATATGCACGATTATATTCAGCGATCCATCGAGCCAGTGCTAAAAAAAGCCATTAAACAATTTCCTGCCGTTGTATTAACCGGTCCAAGACAAGCAGGAAAAACGACTATTCTGAAGAAGCTTTTTGGATCTAGTTATCAATATATTTCTTTAGAGCCTCCTGATGTACGAGCAGCTGCAGCATCGGATCCGAGAGGTTTCATTAATTTGTATCCTCCACCGATTATTTTTGATGAAATCCAATATGCACCTGATTTGCTCTTTTATATTAAGGAGAAAATTGATGAAAACAGAAGCAAATATGGACAATACATTTTAACAGGATCTCAAAATATTCTCCTCTCTCAACATGTTGCGGAAACCCTAGCAGGTCGCGCTGCTACTCTTAGATTATTCCCTCTATCTTATACAGAGATTTCAAATCGACCATTTAAATCATTTCCTTGGGAAGAAAAAACAGAAGATCGTAGTTCTCTTCCATTGAAGGATTTTTGGAAACTGATGTTAAGAGGAAGTTATCCTGAGCTTACTGAACATCCTGAAAAGGATTCTACCCTCTGGCATGGGAGTTATATTCAAACATATTTGGAAAGAGATGTTCGAAGTTTGAGGCAAATTGGTGACTTAACGCAATTTCAAATATTTTTGCGAGCCGTTGCAGCAAATAGTTCTCAGTTGCTCCAAATGTCAGATATTGCAAGTGATATTGGAGTTTCAGTAAACACGATTAAGACTTGGCTTGGAATTTTAGAAGCAACATATCAAATCATTATTCTTCGACCTTACTTTTCCAATATTAATAAGCGGCTTGTCAAAACTCCCAAAGTGTATTTCACTGACGTTGGAACACTTTGTTATTTAACTGGATTAAAAGATGTGGATCATCTTTTATCTGGTCCTATGGCAGGTGCGATTGTCGAGACATATGTTGTTTCTGAAATCTATAAACGATTGTCCAATCGAGGAACAGAACCACAGATCTATTTCTGGAGGACTTCTGCCGGAGCTGAAGTAGATATTCTAGTTGATGATCAGGGCACCCTCATTCCTGTTGAGGTGAAAGCGACAGCTACTCCTAAACCTCAAATGGCCAGTGGAGTACGTTCCATTCAAAAGGATTTAAAGAAACAGATTACAAATGGATATGTCATTCATATTGGAGATATGCAATTGCCCTTAGGGGAACAAGTCACAGCTTTGCCTTTTGCCCAGCTGTGATTTATAAATCATTCATTGGATTGAAAGAACAATCCTAATCCCAGGGAAATGCCTACACATTTGGGCATGATTCCAAGAAATCAGCCTGGAGTCTATTTTTTCGAAAACCAACCAAATAATCCTGGGTTTTGTATTGTCTTCATTTTGCCTAAAAGCCGATCATAAAATGGAGATAGACCTTTAGTTTGGAAAGGCTCTTTTACCTCTTCTGTTTCAAGAAATTCTACGATCTCAGCTGCTTCTTCTTTGAAAGAAGGTTCTTTATCAATGTACTTATCCAAATCTCTCAGATTTGAACTATCTACGAAGTCACAACAATTCTCTAAAAGAACCATGTTAGCACCTAACAGAGATGTCTTGTGCCATATTTTTTCCTTAAATTCGGCAACAACTCTTAAGGGTTTGATTTCTGGTAAATATTGAAATAGCTCGAGAGCTGTTGGAACAGTGAGTGCGGGGCAATTTTCTTTACACCATGCTTGGATCTGCTTTTCATTTCTTTGGAAATGCTGGACAGTCTTCATTGGCATATAATAAGTTTTCTTCTCATTCAAATTCAGTCCAGGTAGCCAAAGGAGTTGTAAGAGTTTCATTACAGTATGATCGGAGCTTAAACGTGATAAATTAAATTTCTCAAAAAAACGATCAATTAATTGAAGCCTTTCGATATAAACCTGCATAAAATGGGTTAATCTGACAATAACTACTTGTAATTTTTGTGTATGCAGTTTGTGCGGTTTGTTTGAATATTTTTCCAGGAACGTTTTGATTTCTTGAGCATTACGAATACTAATGCCCTCCTTATTTAGACTCTCAGTCATTGTTTTATTAAAATCATCTGTCTTATCTTTATTCAAATAGAATGAATATTTAACAAATTTTTCAACAGCTTTGATTAGAACATTTTGACCTTTGAACCCTACTCCATTTTTGATGGATTCGACCATAGGAATGCTGTCAGCTTTATAGGCCTTGCAAAAGCCCCTCCAGATCTCATCGACAGAAACAGTGCGTCCTCTAAAAGTAAGTGGTACCTCAACACGTTGGAGAAAAGTTGCTACTGCCAACTTTTGCTCATCAGAAAGAGTGATATCCTCTTCAATAGATTTAAATAAATTGTCAGGACTTTCTTCATTGGCCAGAATGCGATCTATCACTTGTTCCATCGCATTTTGAACCGAATCATCAGCCTCAAAAGCACTTCCCAAAAATCGTTTTGCTGCTTCATTACTCTCAATATATGCTGTGAAACGCTCGATGAGTTTTATGGTTAGTGCATTTATCGTCTCATCTTGAGTAAGAAATAGAGTTTCCCTTTCACCTTCCAGAAAGGTTTTCATGGTCTTTACTTCCTGTAATCCAATTTTGCACTTCTGCATTTGTTCAACTACAAGTTCTTCAAAACGAGGGGCTTCAAGATAATAATGCGAGCATTTTTTAACAGTTTTGATCATATTGAAAAGAAAATCTCTACAAGGCTTCTTTTCAGAGAAATGGGCTTCGATGACACTTTTTAGGAAAAGTGAAGAATAAACATCACAGAACATCGTTTTGAGTTTTCCTGGGGATGTTGTACGGCCTAGACATTGGATATCATCTGTTAATGTCTCCATTTCTTTTACAGCCCGTTGCATCTGGCCGACAGTCAAGGGATATTCTTCTGCGAGTGCTTTGCACTCAGTTTCTCCTACAAGGCATAATCGATCAATTAGAGCTTCGATGGCTGGACGAATATCAGGATCAAAGCGGTCGACGCATTTAGTGATGTTTTGTATTTCACCCATGTACTGGACAAATCGCCCTGTTGTCTTTTCTAATAATTTACTCACATAAGCTTTCTTAAATACCCCAGACTGGAGAAAGTCTTGGACAGCACGAGCCTCCACTCTTCCGATTGTATTTTCTTTGACGGCTAATGCAATTTTTCTATTCAAAGCAGGTTGACGATCTTCATCCAAATAAAACGTATGTTCGGAAAGCTCTCCGAATAATTCCTTAAGGAATTTTGCTATGTTAGCCTTATCAGTAAAATACGAATCTATCTGATTTCTGAGGAAAACGTCATGTGCCTCGTAAACCTTACAAAAATTGTCCCACCAAGCTTGTTTCAAAGATTTTAAGCCCGGAGGAACGGAATCAATTTTTTCTTGCCAAAATTGAGCTACTTGTTGGATTTCAGCTTCAGTTAGAGGTGGTTTGCTGTATGGTGAGCTGCTATCCAAACAATATAATAAAGCTTCTTTAACATTTGGTCTTTCTTCATAAACTTGAGAGACCTTTTCTTTTTGAACATGCTCCCACAGTTTCTTTAAGAATTTTTCCGCTCTCTCCTTTACCTTGTCACTCACCATCTTATTATTTTGTACTACACGCGCAAGAAATGCATCGATACTGGTTGCATCTTCTTCTTTGATAGAAGGAACCTCTACAGAATCAGATTTCTCACAAATTGCTTGAGTAACTAAAGTTTTTAGCCCTGGCCTTTCAGCAAATTGCGCATCGATTTCGGGTTGGATTAAGGATAAATCGAGCTTCAGGGAAGAACATAGGATCATCCAAAAGTCTTTTAGAAGAGTTGTGCCATGGGAACTTTCGTCTTTCCTTAAAGCTTCTTTGAAAAAGGCGATAGCATTTTGCCTGTTTTCTTCATTATCTAAAGGCGATAATGAGAAGTCTCCCCTTTGTGGCATCGATGCGGTAAGATAGTTATATTTTACATAGAATAGTGTCGTAATAACGGACCACATGTCTTCGGAATCTCTAAATTTTTCTCTCAGTTTCCCTATTTCCATGAGGACAACGATATGATCAGCAACCTTGCCTAAAAATTCTTTCAGAGGCTCAGTGACAAAAGGTGTTTCCTTCAAAAGACCATCGAGAAGACCTTTCAGTGTTTCCATTTTCTCTTCCTCTTCCTTGGGAGGAAGATCCGTACAAAGATTCTTAAAAAGAGAGCCCATTTTCTCGTAAAAATTCTTATCGGTTATGGATTCGTATAGCGTTAGTGCTAGTAAAAGAAAATTTTTAATTCGTTCATCTTTGATATTTGTTTTGAGATTGTCTCTCAAAAGTAGAGCATCTCCCTGAAGAGCTTCGCAAAAATTTGCCCAGACCTCAGGTGCGGTGACTGTTTTCCCCGCGCATTCAAGAGATGCATCATTAGACCGCAAGAATCGAGCTGCACGTAGTGTTTCATCCGCTGATAGATGAGGCGCTGCAAAACTCGTTGGTTTAGGGGTTCTAAAAGATCGGCGCATAACTTGCGTCAATGCAGACTGAACATTTCTTGGAAGAGGCTTCAAAAATCTCTGAATCCCATTCTCCTGTTCAATCCATATTTTGATTGCGTCAGAGAGTCGTTCGGTAAATTGTTCAGATCGCTCCGAGACACAGTTTGAGGTAGATTTTGCACTATAGACTTGAATCTGCTCACAAAGATTATTAGCTTCTTCTAATTCAATATGATTTTCTTCTAAGGCTTTAGCAACGATTTCACGATCCTCCTGCGAGTCTTTTCCTTTGATTTCCATTAAAGCTGACTCGAGAAAGGTTTTGGAATTGGGTTCTAAATCGATGTCACGCAACATGAGGAGTAGATCGGCATCAGTAATATTGCAAAATCTATTCCAAAAGATTTGTTTGATCTCTTGTCCAAAGGGATTATTCCAAGAACGTAAATTATCTTGAATGAAACCACCAACTTCTAAGGCTTGCTCAACAGATAAATTTTTTATTTTATGAGAAGACATCCATGCTTCAGGATCATTCAAATAATCTGGTGTTCCGCCATCAAAATGCGGTATCGTGCGAGGAGCGAATTCATCGTCTTTCTTCTCTCCCATTGCGATTAGGAAAGAAGACATCCATTCTGGCATCGATGGGTTGGAAAGAGCGAGCAAGCGTGCGGTTAAATGGGTTAGGAATTTCTTTAGCTTCTCATTAGAAACAGCGTGATGATCGGGGAGGTAACGACCGATAAAATCTAACACTTCTTTAGCATCGGTGGCTTCAAGCTCTTTCTCTTCAATAAGATTTTGAATTTTAAAAAGATAATGCTTTCCATAGGTACAATACTCCAGAATTTCGAGAAGAAATTCTTTCGCTTTTGCATTGGCAAAAGAAGGATGGGTTTTGACGCGGTCGATTATGAGATAAACATCAGTACGATAGACAGTGCAAAGAGCATCCCATACTTGCTGTTTGGATAGAGTGTGCCCCTTGTGAGTTGTTTGCTTACCATGAGCTTGCCAAAACTTAGCAAGTTTCAGTTTGTTTTTATCGGAAAGATAATGATCTGTTCCGCTTGTGAAATTTTTTAATCCATTTTTTATCATGGAGTCGACGGGTAGGCAAAGAACGTCCATCAAGTCCTTAAACATTTCTTTGAACTTAGCCTCCTCCTCACTATCGGTATCAAATACTTCATCGATTCGAGCGGTAGATGACTCATGGGCACCTTGTATTGCAGGTCGTATACGATTAAATCCACATTCATCAAAAACATCTTTCAATGAATCACTAGTCAGAAGTTTGTAAATTTTTTTCCGGAGAGAATCATCATGATATGGTTGAGCATGTCTCTGTACACAAGCTGCAACATTAGAAGCAGAAAGGTCAAAACCAGGGTGGGTCAATTCGTTTAAGACACCAGTACAACATGCTTTTAAGGTTTCTTCCGTTTCAGGAGGGATTCTATCGACTACAGACCGACATAAGTAGGGAATGATTGCTTCGAGTTGTATCGGTGTGGCTTCATTTTTAAAATGCGAGAGATACAGAGGCAAAAGACTTTTTCTATCTCCTGCTTCTACAAATGTCGATTCGATCACTTTTCTTGCCTTTTCAAGAGACTGGCCATGTTGCTGCATATTGAATTTAAATACATACAAAAGACCATCCGATCCTTGAGGTTTTAATCGAGGCATTTCTGCTTTTTGCATGAAAGAAAATACTTCTTTTCTTTCAAGTTGGGGAGCGATTGCAGTGGAAAATTCCTTCCACTGACTTTTATTTTTGCTCAGACTGTGGATTTTTGCACTTGCGCTTTCAACGATGGTGTTAAGAGATAAATCCAATGCAAGACATAAAATCGTTGCCAGATCTTCAGGTTGATCAGAAAGGGGGCTCTTTTCTGCCAATTGCGGAGCAAAGTGGAGGGCTTGAACTTGTCTAGGGTGATCAAGACCCATAAATTTTTCCTGCAAATCAGGCGTATCTTCAAAAAAGTTATGAGAGAAGACCCTCCATAACTGGTCTGATGAGAGTTCTTTATAGGCAAAGGAAGGGAGCTCTTTGAGAACTTCACAGACATCATCTCTATCTACAACTTCTCCTAAGTACTTGCAGAGCCATTCCCACTTCCAATCATCTCTTTTTGCATTTTTGATTACTTCCAAAGCCTTTTGTACATAAGGTTCAAGAGATAAATCCAGAGCAAGACAGAATTTTTCTACAAATACATTCGGACTTTCCAGGCTGCAGGCATTTTTTGCGGTTAAAGTAAGAGAATCGGCATATTTAAGAGCTTGAAGTTGCTTTTCGGGTGATAATCCCAAAAAACGCTTTTGCACTTCGTCTGGATTCTTGAGCTTGCTGCCAACATTATAAGAAAATAAATCCCAACGCTGTTTGGCTTCAAGATTTTCAATTTTGGGCTCGGGGAGTGGGATATCAAAACGCCTAAGAGCATCACATACATCTGCGCGCCCTAAATGAGATGCTAAGAGTTGTGAGCATTCTTCCCATTTGGCAGGAGTCTCACTTGCTTCTTTCAAAGTGAGACAAACCTTTTTAACCCAAGACTCGACTTTGTAATCTAAAGCAGTACATAAGAAATGGACAAGCTGCTCTGGGCTTTCATATTGCAAACTCTTCTTTTCATCAACAGCAAAAAAAGGAAGAGTGGCTTGAGAACGAACAGGAATTGCATGAGTAGTGCCATCCCCAAAGCCATGATGACGTTCATCCGCCGAAGGTTTTTGTCCCGGTTTCAGTTCGCATTGTTTTGCTTCACGAACAGGAATCCAAGTGGTTTGTTTATTTTTCGGTAAGCCATCATCTCCATAAGTATTCAGAATGAGATGCAATCGATCTCTTTTTTTGAGTTGAAAGAAAGCAAGACCCGTTACTTTTTGAACAGCGGCTACAAACCGTTTTCTATCGAGAGAAGAGGAAGTTTGATTTGCAAGAAGAAATGGAAGATCGATACAAGCAAAACGTTCTTTCATCTTTTCAGGAATTGCAATTGGTGGATCATGTAAAGCTGCCCTAGAAAAAAAGGTGTCTACAGTGGAAAGAAAGCGAGGGAGTTCTTCTGGAGGAAGTGTACAACATCTGCCTGTGAAATCTGCGATCGATTGATAAGGATTCCCTTCGTCAAACCACTCAGATGGACTATTCTCATCTGGTTGGCGAACTAAAGAGCGAGTGGCATCGGATGTGCTTCGAAGTGCCTTTTGGTATTTATCATTTATCTCATATTCAGGCAAAAGCTCCTCTAGTTCTGAGAGGTCTTCTTCCTTTAGATCAAGTGATTGAAAGAGTGTTAACAATTCTCCTTTTAAGGGAGCAATGCCAAAATCCATCGCAAAGCTATATAGATCGAGAAGAGCTTCAAGAGAAATGTCAACGTTATCAGAATGATTCTTGCAATATTGGAATCTCTGGAGGGCAACAAGGGCAGAAGGTTTTAGATCTTTTAATTCAATGATCCCTTTGCTTTTATCGAGCTTAATTTGTAACATTGAAGAGGCATCAACATATCGCTTTGGGATCCATCCCCAAAATACTAGATTTTTAGAAGAGGGAGAGCAAACCTGATAGACAGCATCTTCTGGAGAGTTTTTTGAAAAAAAGTGTCCTGTGACTTTAGAAATGTTGGCGAGAAGCTGGTGATAACCAGCTTCGCAACAATCTCCAAGGTCGAGCTGCATTGAATGAAATAACCTAGGGAAATCAAGCTGAGCGAGCCTTTCTTCGGATTGTTTTTTAATGGTAACATCTTTGAAAGCGTGCATAGCAAAAAATGCCTTTAAGGCTTTATAGAAACTGTTCCTATCTGATCCCTTTATAAATTGATGATTATTTGTAAAATCAATGATTGAATCAAAAGGAGACTCTTGATTAAGAAGATGGGTGTCTAAAAGATCTGGCATAATTCTCTTGGGTTTTGATAAAAATTTTTGTTAAAAATGCAAAACTCTTTCTTAGCTAAATAAAAGCTCAAAAATCTGTTACATCATATATGTTGTGAAAGAGTATAGACAAAGTAGAGAAAAAAGGAACCCTTATTGTTACAGATGAGATTGCATTTTTGTTCATGATAGAAATGATCAAATTCTCGAGAGGGCGAGTTCTTATGAATTAGAAATTTTACAAATTTTCCTGCAATTTTGCATTTTGAATGCAAAATTGCAGGATAAGGATTACTGCATCAAAGGATCAATTGCCCATCGGAAGCTTTGAACTCCAAGGTATCCTGAACCGATCATGGCTGCCAAACCGGCGATTTGAGGCAGGACTGCTCCTAATGTGCCAGTCATTTCCAAAGAGGCACAAATGACATAGCCACTTGTGAAAACAAATCCACCAATGCCCAAAGTAGCTGCTGTGATTCCAGCGATTGCAAGTAAACTTAAAAGTACAAGACCTGTCTTTGCCGCAGTCTGTTTCCAGGAAGGATTATCTCCTTCTTCTTTTTTTAGAGTTACGAGTTTTTCCGCAACTTGCCGGGTCCCCAAGGTCCCAATCGTTCCGCCGGCCCCACCAGCAACCATTGCTGCTGTAGAAATTCCGCCAAAAATTATAGCGCCAAGTATTGCATCTCCTCTTCCCATACAACCCATATTATTATCCTCCTATTATTAGGCTTTTATAAACACGAAAGATTATAATTGAAGTATGAGATAAAAGTCTATAAAATAAGCATTTCGGATCGATACTGTATTAATTTTTTTTTGGGTATATTTTCAGGCAATCGTACATTGTTGAAGTAGAAGAGAATTCAGCAAAATCCTAAGGGATCGCGCAAAAATAACCTTTACAAAATAGGAGAGCATTATTGTGAATTCATCTATGAAAAATCACTCGTCGACCATATTCCTTCA